>JAYTCN010000435.1:0-7007 GCA_043736475.1 Paracoccaceae bacterium | reverse complement strand
GCAGCGAGGTCGAGGTGCAGCCGATGTTTCGGATCAGCGCCAGGAAATAGCAGGTGCGCTGCACTTGTTCTGACAAGCCTGCCGCCTGCGCCAGCCGCACCGAAACAAGGGCCGTGCGCTGCATCCATTCGGCAGGCAGGCCCAAGCCAAGGTCGATGG
The DNA here is from genome assembly GCA_043736475.1 of Paracoccaceae bacterium. Taxonomy (GTDB): domain Bacteria; phylum Pseudomonadota; class Alphaproteobacteria; order Rhodobacterales; family Rhodobacteraceae; genus JANMOK01. Next base: position 6,848 of record JAYTCN010000435.1, on the reverse strand, counting down.
CCAGCGACAGGCAAGCCAATAGCTCCGCCTGCCTGACCCCGACACTGCCCGCCGCACCCATCATCGCGAGCCCCCCGTTCTGCGCCAAGATACAGGCGCGGCCAAAGCGGGCAAGCATTGCGTTGCAGGTCAGCCAAATTCAATCAGCAAATCCTTGGCATCGACCTGCGACCCCGGGGTCACGTGCACGGCTTTCACCACGCCGTCGCGGTCGGCGTGGATGCCGGTCTCCATCTTCATCGCCTCGATGGTCAGCATCAGGTCACCCGGTTTCACCGGCTGGCCGGCACTGACCCCGACCGAGGCGATCACCCCCGGCATTGGCGCCCCGATCTGCGCCGTGTTGCCAGCCTCGGCCTTTTTGCGCCGCACGGCGGTCGAAGCCACCTTGCGGTCGGGCACCCGGATGGTGCGCGGCTGGCCGTTCAGCTCGAAGAATACCCGCGCGTCGCCGTCTTCGTTGGTTTCGCCGACGGCTTGCAGGCGGATTTCCAAGGTCTTGCCCTGGGCAATTTCGATCGAAATCTCCTCGCCCGGCCCCATGCCGTAGAAGAACACCGGCGTCGGCAGGATGCGCACCGGGCCATATTCGGCGTGGCGCTTCATGTAATCGGCAAAGATGCGCGGATACATCAGGTAGCCGCACAAGTCCTCGTCATCAATCGAAACACCCGCCAGCTCCTTGCTGATTTTCTGGCGTGAGGCTTCCAGATCAACCTCGGCCATGCCCAAGCCGGGGCGCGTCGTGATCGGGGTTTCCCCCTTCAAAACCTTGGCCTGCAACGCCTTTGGCCAGCCCCCCGGCGGCTGGCCGAGGTTGCCCTTCAGCATGTCGATCACCGAATCCGGGAAGGCCACATCGACATCCGGGTCTTCCACTTCGGTCCGGGTGATATTCTGCGCCACCATCATCAGCGCCATGTCGCCGACCACTTTCGACGACGGCGTGACCTTGACGATATCGCCGAACATCTGGTTGACCTCGGCATAGGCGCGGGCGACCTCGTGCCAGCGTTCCTCCAGCCCCAGCGACCGCGCCTGGGCTTTGAGGTTGGTGAACTGCCCACCGGGCATTTCATGCAGGTAGACCTCGGATGCCGGGGCCGCCAGACCGGATTCAAACGCTGCATATTGGCCGCGCACGCATTCCCAATAGTCGCTGATCTCGCGGATCGCCTCGACCGACAGGCCGGTGTCGCGGTCGGTATGGCGCAGGGCCTCGACAATCGAGCCCAAACACGGCTGCGAGGTGCCGCCGGAAAACGCATCCATCGCCGCATCCACCGCATCAACCCCGGCCTCGGCTGCCGCCAGAATGGTCGCCCCGCCAATGCCCGACGTGTCATGCGTGTGCAGATGCACCGGCAGACCGGTTTCCGCTTTCAGCGCCCTGACCAGAATCCGCGCCGCTTCCGGTTTCAAAACCCCGGCCATATCCTTCACGCCCAGAATATGTGCGCCGGCTGCTCGCAATTCGCTGGCCATGCCCATGTAGTATTTCAAGTCGTATTTCGATCGCGCCGGATCGAGCATGTCGCCGGTATAACAGATGGCACCTTCGCAAACCTTGCCCGCCTCGACCACCGCATCCATGGCAACGCGCATGTTCTCGACCCAGTTGAGGCTGTCAAACACCCGGAAAATATCGACGCCGGATTTCGCCGCCTGATCGACAAACTTGCGCACCACGTTGTCGGGGTAATTGGTATAGCCAACCCCGTTCGAGGCCCGCAGCAGCATCTGGGTCATCAGGTTCGGCATCCGCCGGCGCAAGTCACGCAACCGCTGCCAGGGGCATTCCTGCAAAAAGCGATAGGCAACATCAAACGTCGCCCCGCCCCAGCATTCAACGCTGAACAACTGCGGCAGGTTGTGGGCATAGGCATCGGCCACTTGGACCATGTCGAACGACCGCATCCGGGTGGCGAGCAGGCTCTGATGGCCGTCGCGCATCGTCGTGTCGGTGACCAGCAGGCGCTTCTCGCCCAGCATCCAGTCGGCCACGGCTTGCGGACCCTTGGCTTCGAGCAATGTCCGCCCGCCAGTCAAAGCGATTTCGTGGTGCTTGGGCGGTGTTTTCGGGGTTTTGGCCCCGGCAGGCGGTTTGGCGCGCCCTGCGGTTTCGGGATGGCCGTTCACCGTCACATCGGCGATATAGGTCAGGATCTTGGTCGCCGTATCCTGGCGCTTTTCGAACGCGAATAATTCCGGCGTCGTGTCGATGAATTTGGTGGTGTAGGTGTTGTTCCGGAACGTCGGATGTCGCAGCAAGTTTTCAACGAAGGCGATATTGGTCGAAACCCCGCGCACCCGGAACTCGCGCAGGGTGCGGTCCATGCGGGCTATGGCCGCTTCCGGTGTCGGCGCCCAGGCGGTGACCTTGACCAGCAGTGAATCGTAGTAGCGGGTGATCACCGCCCCGGCATAGGCGGTGCCGCCATCGAGCCTGATCCCCATGCCGGTGGCGCTGCGATAGGCGGTGATCCGGCCATAGTCGGGGATGAAATTGTTCTGCGGGTCTTCGGTTGTGACCCGGCATTGCAGGGCATGGCCGTTGAGGACCACGTCCTCCTGCTGCGGTTTGCCGGTCGCCTCGGCGATTGTCGCGCCTTCGGTCAGCATGATTTGCGCCCGCACAATATCAATGCCGGTGACCTGCTCGGTGACGGTATGTTCAACCTGGACGCGCGGATTAACCTCGATGAAGGAGAATTTTCCGGTATCCATATCCATCAGGAACTCGACGGTTCCGGCACATTGATAGCCGACATGGGCGCAGATTTTCAGTCCCAATGCGCAGATTTCGTCACGCTGTTGCTGGGTCAGGTAGGGCGCAGGGGCGCGCTCGACTACTTTTTGGTTCCGGCGCTGCACAGAACAATCGCGTTCCCACAGGTGGTACATGCCGCCGAATTGGTCGCCGAGGATTTGAACCTCGACGTGGCGCGCCCGCATGACCATCTTTTCGAGGTATCCCTCGCCGTTGCCGAAAGCCGCCTCGGCCTCGCGCCGGCCCTCCAGCACTTTTTCTTCCAGCTCATCCGCCGACATGATCGGCCGCATTCCGCGCCCGCCACCGCCCCAGCTGGCTTTCAGCATGAACGGGTAGCCGACTGCATCGGCCATCCGGCGCACTTCGGCCATGTCGTCGGGCAAAACGTCGGTCGCCGGGATGACCGGCACGCCCGCCGCGATGGCGACGCGGCGCGCGCTGGCCTTGTCGCCCAGCTGGCGCATTGTTTTGGCTTTTGGCCCGATGAACGCGATCCCGGCCGCATCACAAGCGTCAACAAAATCGGGGCTTTCCGACAACAGGCCATAACCCGGATGGATTGCATCCGCGCCCGACAGTTTCGCCACCCGGATGATTTCGGGGATCGACAAATAGGCCGCCACCGGCCCCAACCCTTCGCCGATGCGGTAGGCCTCATCGGCTTTGAAACGGTGCAGGCCAAGTTTGTCTTCCTCGGCATAGACGGCGACGGTCTGTTTGCCCATCTCGTTGGCAGCCCGCATGACGCGGATGGCGATCTCGCCCCGGTTGGCGATCAGGATTTTTTTGAATTCCCGCACTATCGCTGGCCCCGTATTTCCGCGCGCAATCATATCGGGAAATGCGTAACTTATTGCAGTGCAGCACACAATTGCGATTTTTCGGGACCCGGATCGAAAAAAACGCCCGGACTGCCCTTGCTGGGTGCAGTCCGGGCGTCTGATGGTCCCGCGCCAGATTTTCGTCACGGTAATTAACATGAAGTTAACAGGGCATTAACGCTTTCCCCGACCACATTTTGCACTGCACTCCAACCAAATCTATGAGAACATCTTAAGAACTCCGCTTTATTTCCCGCGTTAACCGCGCTAGCAGTGCTTGCATGAGTGGGCGGGAACATTCGGAAGCGGCAGCGTTTGAACGTTGGGAAGGGCAGTCCTTGTCCGCGCGCGCCGCTGCGCGCCGACCGTCGCCCTATCTGGACGGGCTGAATCCGGATCAGCTTGCCGCTGTGGAAGCACTGGACGGACCAGTGCTTGTTCTTGCAGGCGCTGGCACGGGCAAAACCAGGGCGCTGACGGCAAGAATTGCGCATCTGCTGAATACCGGTCGCGCCAGGCCGAACGAAATTCTTGCCGTGACCTTTACCAACAAAGCCGCCCGCGCGATGAAGTCGCGGATTGCCCAGAATGTTGGCGGCGTTATCGAGGGCATGCCCTGGCTCGGCACGTTTCATTCGCTGTGTGTCAAATTATTGCGCAATCATGCCGAGTTGGTCGATCTCAAAAGCAATTTCACGATCCTTGATACCGATGATCAGATCCGCCTGCTCAAACAGCTGATTCAAGCGGAAAATATCGATGACAAGCGCTGGCCTGCCCGCATGCTGGCGGGGATGATCGACCGCTGGAAAAATCGTGGCTGGGTGCCCGAGCGGGTTCCCGCCGCCGAAGCCGGGCAATTCAACAATCGTGGCGCCGAATTCTATGCGATGTATCAAGCCCGCCTGCGGGTTTTGAACGCGGTCGATTTTGGTGACCTGTTGTTGCATGTCGTGCGGATATTTCAAGAAAATCAGGAAGTTCTGGAGAAATACCAGAACTGGTTCCGCTATATTCTGGTTGACGAGTACCAGGATACGAACGTCGCCCAGTACCTTTGGCTGCGGTTGCTTGCCGGTGGGCATCGCAACATCTGCTGCGTCGGCGACGATGACCAATCGATCTATGGCTGGAGGGGTGCCGAAGTTGGCAACATTCTGCGCTTTGAGCAAGATTTTCCTGGCGCGAAAGTTATTCGGCTGGAACAGAATTACCGCTCGACCCCGCATATTCTGGCGGCTGCTGCGGGGGTGATCAGTGGCAATAAAGACAGACTTGGCAAGACTTTATGGACCGATCTTAATGAGGGTGAGAAGGTTCGCCTGATCGGCCATTGGGATGGCGACGAGGAATCGCGGTGGATCGGCGAGGAAATCGAGTCCTACCAGCGCGGAACCCGGGGTTTGGATCCGGTTGGACTGGATGATATCGCCATCCTCGTCCGCGCCTCGTTCCAGATGCGCGCCTTCGAGGACCGGTTCCTGACCATCGGCATGCCCTATCGTGTCATCGGCGGCCCGCGGTTCTATGAACGCCTCGAAATCCGCGACGCGATGGCGTATTTCCGCGTCGTGGTCTCGCCCGACGACGGACTGGCGCTGGAACGGATTCTCAACACGCCCAAACGCGGGCTGGGCGACAAGGCGCAACAAACGCTCAACGCCATCGCCCGCCAGCATGGCGTTTCGCTGTATGAGGGCGCCCGCATCGCCGTTCACGACGGCAAACTGAACGGGAAAGCTGCTGCCGCTTTGTCCCAACTCCTCGACCAGTTCGACCGCTGGTCGCAGATGGTGCGCGAGGGTGAACACAACCACGTCGAACTGGCCGAGATCATCCTCGACGAATCGGGCTACACCGATATCTGGAAGGCCGACAAATCACTCGAAGCTGCCGGGCGGCTGGAAAACCTCAAGGAACTGGTGAAAGCACTGGAGGAATTCGAAAACCTGCAGGGCTTTCTCGAACACGTGGCGCTGGTGATGGAAAACGAGCAGGAAGACGCGGCGCAAAAGGTCTCGATCATGACCCTGCACGGCTCGAAAGGCCTCGAATATCCTTGTGTTTTTCTGCCGGGTTGGGAGGACGGGTTGTTCCCGTCGCAGCGGACCATGGACGAAAGCGGGCTGAAAGGCGTCGAGGAGGAACGCCGGCTGGCCTATGTCGGCATCACCCGCGCCGAACGCTATCTGACCATTTCGTTCGCCGCCAACCGCCGGGTGTATAACCAGTGGCAAAGCGCCCTGCCCTCGCGCTTCATCGATGAATTGCCCGCCGGGCACGTCGAGGTGCTGACCCCGCCCGGTTTGTATGGCGGCGGCTTTGGCGCCGCGGCACCAGCTGGCATCGCCCGCGGGTCCGACCTGCACGAAAAAGCCAGCCAGGCCAACGTCTACAATTCGCCGGGCTGGAAGCGGATGCAGACCCGGTCCGGCATGCGGTCGACCGCGCAGCCGGCCGAGGGCCGCAACATCATCATCGACGCCGAGGCCGAACCGGCCCATGCCAAAGGCGAACGGGTGTTTCACCAGAAGTTCGGCTACGGCCAGGTTGTCGATGTCGAAGGCGACAAGCTGACGATCGAGTTTGACAAGGCCGGGGTGAAACGGGTGCTGGCCGGGTATGTCGCCGGCGCGGCGGAGGTGCCGTTTTGACCCCGCGTCCCCGCGCCCGCTTGCGCGAGAGGGTGGCGCGAAACGCCAGGTGAGGGCAGTTCTGACCTGCCATTCCGGTGCAAACGCCAAGGCTGGATGATCCTTGAAGGAACCAACCCGCGCAACCCGCGCGCTTTCGGGACCGATTGGGTGAGGCGCCGGTGGCGCCTCGCCCGGTCCCGTTGGCCGCAGGCGCAAGCCGAAGGCCAAGCGGGGTGAGACTTGGACCGAAGCGCGCCAATCTGGCCGCGCCTGCCTGGGCTGGCGCGGAATCGCGCCTGCCGTCGTGCTGAAAGCACGCGTTCCGCGTGACGGGCAGGCAGGCGCGGACAGATTTGCCACGGGTCAAATCTGTCAAGAAAAGCGAAGGCAGTGACACGCAAAAATCAGCAACGACTGCGCAACCGGTGCGCGATGTTTCCATCAAGACCCATCCTGCCTTCGAGCAAATCAGGGAAAAGCGGGAACCGGTTTTCCCGCTCGATTTGCGCAAAAACCAAAGGTTAGACCAGTTCGGGCGATTCTGTCATCGCCTGAACTGGTCTAGGACGAAAATCCCCGACAACGGAACGCGAAAACAGTGCCTTGATCCTGCGCCAG
>JAYTCN010000434.1:0-7022 GCA_043736475.1 Paracoccaceae bacterium | reverse complement strand
CTCGTCATGGGTCAGATCGGTGCATTTGCACATGCCAGCGGCGATGGGTTTGAACGCCGCCCCCAGCTTCAGCGCCACCACCTTCTCAACCAGCCCTGCGCAAGTCCCGCACGACGTGCTGGCCTTGGTCCTGGCTTTCACCAGCTCCAAAGTCCCGGCCCCGGCATCAATCGCCGCGATGATCGTGCCTTTGCGTATGCCGTTGCAGCCACAGATTTCCGCCTCAAGCGGCAAGGCTGCAACGGCCGCCATAGGGTCCTGCGGCTGCCCTCCGGCGAAGTTCGGGCCAAAGATCAATGTATCGCGGATCGCCTCGATATCCTCACGCGCGCGCATCTTTTGCAAGAACCAGCCGCCATCGGCGGTGTCGCCGTACATCACCGCACCGATGATCCGGTTCTCCTCGATCACCAGCCGCTTGTAGATGCCGCGCGTCGCATCGCGGTAGACGATCTCCTCGCGCCCCGGTTTTTCGGCAAAATCCCCGGCGGAAAACAGGTCACACCCCGTCACCTTCAGCTTGGTCGAAATCTCGACCGGCTCGAACACTTCCTTGAACCCCAGCAGGTTGCGCGCCGCCACGCGCGCCATGTCATACAACGGCGCGACCAGCCCGTAGCAGGTGCCGCGATGCTCGACGCATTCGCCAATGGCGAAAACCTCCGGGTCTTCGGTCTTCATCTCGTCGTTGACCAGCAAGCCGCGGTTGTATTTCAGCCCCGAAGCCTGCGCCAAGCCGAAATTCGGGCGAATGCCCACCGCCATGATCACGATATCGGCGGCAATCCGGGTGCCATCGGCCAATTCGACGGCGGTCACATGGCCGTCCTTGCCGATGATCGCCTTGGTGTCGGCATTGCACAGGATGGTGATCCCGCGCCGCTCCAGCTCGCGCTGCAGCAGGAACCCGGCCGACTGGTCGAGCTGGCGCTCCATCAGATGCGGCATGATATGGACCACCGTGACCTTCACCCCGCGCGCCGCCAGCCCGGCCGCCGCCTCCAGCCCCAACAGCCCGCCACCGATCACCACCGCCGCCGGATCGGGCCGCCCGGCATAGTCGAGCATCCGGTTGACATCGCCGAGATCGCGGTAAGCCATGACGCCCTCCAGCTCGCGCCCCGGCACCGGAATGATGAACGGGTTCGAGCCGGTGGCGATCAGCAGCTTGTCATAGCGCGTTTCGCCCTTGGCGGTGATCACCACTTTCTTCCAGCGGTCAATCCCGGTCACCATCTCGCCAAACCGGCAATCGACGCCATTGGCGCGGTACCAGTCGGCGTCGTGGGTGACGATCTCCTCATAGGTCTTTTCGCCCGACAGCACCGGCGACAGCATGATCCGGTTGTAATTGCCGCGCGGCTCGGCCCCGAACAGGGTGATGTCGTACAATTCGTTATTGGCCTCGAGCAGATGCTCCATCGCCCGGCCCGAGGCCATGCCAGCCCCGATGACCACCAGTTTCATGCCCATTGGCGTGTGCTCCCAAGTTGTCCGTTTAGGGTTTCATCAACCATTGCCCGCCAGAGTGGCGGGCGATGGATTTCGAGTGGGACGAGGCGAAGGACGCCGCCAACCGCGCCAAGCACGGCATCGGGCTGGGTGAGGCTGGGCGGATGGATTGGTCCGCAGGTGTCGTCATCGGCGACAAGCGCCGCGACTATGGCGAACCCGGTTACACGCGGTTCGCGCCAATTGACGGTCGCCTCCAAACCTGCGCCTTTACCCTGCGAAGCGACGCAATCCGCATCATTTCGTTGAGAAGGTCCAACAAACGTGAGATAAGAAAACATGGGCAAGAGCTTTCGGACACCAATCATTGATGAAGACGGCTAGGTCCGCGACCTGACCGACGAGGAATGGTTGTGGGCTGTCCGCGACGAAGATTTTGGCGGGGTGTTCGGCTCCGTCGCCTTCCTCGAAAACCGCGAGAAAGTGCTGGCCGAAGCCGAAGCCGAAGGTTTCGACCGCGATTTGTTCCTCGGCTTTGAACCGAACAAGCCGGGGTTCGAGGACCGCGCTCGCCGGGCCATGAAGGCGTTCAAAGACTCCGCCAAACACGCCGCCGTATAACCCATCACGCCGCATCCTTCTTCTGGTGCCCGTGCTCATACTCCTGCAAAAACCGCAGCACTTCCGTCCGATAGCCGTAGTAATCCCCGTGCTCCAGCAAAGCCTTGCGGCTGCGCGGCCTTGGCAAATCGACCGCCATGATCTTGCCGATCCGCGCCCGTGGCCCGTTGGTCATCATCACCACCCGGTCGCTGAGCAAAATCGCTTCATCCACGTCATGGGTCACGCAGATCGCCGTCACCTTGGTGCGCGACCAGACTTCCATCAGCACTTCCTGCAATTCGCAGCGCGTCAGGCTGTCGAGCATGCCGAACGGCTCATCGAGCAGCAACAGTTTCGGCGACAAGGCAAACGCCCGCGCGATCCCCACCCGCTGTTTCATCCCGTTCGACAGCGAACTGGCCGAGACATGCATCGACTCCGCCAGCCCGACCCGTTCCAGATAATACTCCACCACCTCCTGGCGCTCGGCCTGGGTCGCCTTCGGATAGACCCGGTCCACCCCGATCGCCACGTTCTCGCGCGCCGTCAGCCAGGGGAACAGGTTCGGCGACTGGAACACCACCGCCCGCTCCGGATCGGCACCCTCGACGTGCCGGCCATCGAGAATGATCGCGCCGCGCGAAATCTCGTTCAGCCCCGCCGCCATGGTCAGCGCCGTCGACTTGCCGCAGCCGGAATGGCCGATGATCGAGACGAACTCGCCCTTGCGCATGGTCAGCTCGAAATCCTCGACCACCGTCAGCGATCCCTTGACCGTCGGGTAAATCTTGTGGACCTGCGAAAACTGCAAATACCGGTCCTCGTGCAGCGCCGCACTCGCCGCCCGATAGGCCTTCGGCGGCAAGTGATGCACCGCCGTCACGTCCGGCAATTCGCGCACGTTCTCTGTCCGCGCCGAAATCCCGGCATCCATCAGATACTGCGTCACCCGTCCGCGCAGCCGCTTATAGCTTGCGTCGTCAGTCATCGCCGTCCGCACCCGCGGCCGGGCAATCGCGACCTTGAAATCCGGCCCGAACCGCCCGTCGGGCGTCAGCGGCACGATCCGGTCGGCCAAAAGCAGGGCCTCGTCGACATCATTGGTGATCAGCACACAGGTCTTTTTCTCCTGCTGGCAGATCGCATCCAGCTCGTCCTGCAGGTTGGCCCGGGTCAGCGCGTCCAGCGCCGACAAGGGCTCGTCCAGCAACAGCACATCGGGCTGCATCGCCAGGGCGCGGGCCAAAGCCACCCGTTGCCGCATGCCCCCCGACAATTCTGCCGGGCGGCGGTCCTTCGCATGACCCAAACCCACCAGCCCGATATAGCGCCGCACCAGCGCCGCGCGCTTGCTCCGCGCCAGCCCGCGATGCACCGCATCGACCGCCAGCCGGATGTTGCCCGCCACGCTCAGCCACGGCATCAGCGAATAGGACTGGAACACCAGCCCGCGCTCGCGCCCCGGTCCGGTCACCGGCTGGCCGCGAAACAGCACTTCGCCCTTGTCCGGCAAATGCAAACCGGCCAGCAGATTGATCAGCGTCGTCTTGCCCGAGCCGGAAAACCCCAGCACGGCGACGAACTCGCCTTCCTCGATCTCAAGGCTCAAGTCCTGCAAGACCGGCTGCCTGTGGCCTTTCGAAACAGCCTTCAGGGCCAAGATCGCCATCACCGGTTCGCCGAATAGGTGAACAGCGACTGCAGCGCGAACATCACCCGGTCGAGCGCATAGCCGATGACCCCAATCGTCAGCACCGCGACCATGATCCGGGCCAGCGAATCCGAATTGCCGTTCTGGAACTCGTCCCAGACGAATTTGCCCAAGCCCGGGCTCTGCGCCAGCATCTCGGCGGCGATCAGCACCATCCAGCCGACGCCCAAGGACAACCGCAGCCCGGTGAAAATCAGCGGCAGCGCCGAGGGCAGCACCAGCTTGGTGATCCGCGCCCACAGCCCCAGCTTCAACACGCGCCCGACATTGACCAGATCGCGGTCGATCGAGGCCACGCCCAGCGCCGTATTGATCAGCGTCGGCCACAGCGAACACAGGGTCACCGTGATCGCCGAGGTCAGGAAACTTTTGGCGAACCAGCCATCCTCGGTCACATAGGTCGCCGACACCACCATGGTGACGATCGGCAACCACGCCAAGGGCGAGACCGGTTTGAAAATCTGGATGATCGGGTTCATCGCCGCGTTGAAACCCGGCGACAGGCCGCAGACAATGCCCAGCGGCACGGCGAAAACCGTGGCAATGACAAAGCCGAGGAACACCGTCAGCAGCGAGGTTCCGATCTGCGCGTAATAGGTCGGCGCCCCGGTATAGTCGCGCGATTTCACTTCGCTCGCCTGCCCCGGTTGCACCAGTTTGGCGTTCCGTGCCTCCAGCCGGGCATAGAACTCGGCCGCTTTTTCGCTCTCCGCCTGATAATCGGCGTGCAACACGCCAACTTGCGCCCAAACCTGTGCCGGCCCCGGAATCGCCCCCAGCGAGGTCTGCACCATCGGCGCCAGCACCGCCCACAGGCTCAGGAAGACCGAAATCGACAGCAGCGGAATGCCCAGCAGCCGCCAGATATCCCGCAGGTTTGCCTTCACCCCGTCGCCGACGACGATCCGCAGCACCGGTGTCACCCAGGCCATTCCCAGCACCCGCCGCCAGCCATCGGCCTTGCCGATCCGCCGGAACCGCCGGTCCCGCCGCGCGTCCCGGTCCGTATCGAAATCTGCAACTGCGCTCATGTTTCTGCCCTCGCTTTGCTCAAGTTCAACCAGCCGGCTGCTCGTTGCCGTTCAGGCCAATGGCGAACTGGTCGAGATAGGCGTTCGGCGCGCGGCCGTCATAGGCCAGCCCGTCGATGAACTCCGTGGTCACCGGCTTGTAGCCGTCGCTGTCCCAAGCGAACTGGCCGTCTTCGGCCAGCCCGTCCTCGACCAGCAACCGCGCCGCCTGCAGATAAATCTCCGGCAAATACACCGACTTCGCCGTCTCGTCATACCAGGCGTCCGGTTTGCCTTCGCCGATCTGGCCCCAGCGCCGCATCTGGGTCAGGGTCCAGACCGCGTCGGAATAGAAGGGATAGGTGGCGTCATGGCGGAAGAACACGTTGAAATCGGGCACTGCGCGCACATCGCCCTTCTCGAATTCGAAGGTTCCGGTCATCGAGGCGGCAATCACCGCCGGATCGGCGCCGACATATTCGGGGCGCGACAGGATTTCGACGGCTTCCGCCCGGTTGGCGTTGTCGTCCGCGTCCAGCCAGACCGCCCCCCGGATCAGCGCCTTGGTCAGGGCGAGTGTGGTATTGGGGTTGGCGTCAACGAATTCCGCCGTCAGCCCGAAGACCTTTTCCGGGTTGTTGCGCCAGATTTCGGTATCGGTAATCACCGGCACGCCGATGCACTTGAATACCGCCGCCTGATTCCACGGCTCGCCAACAGAATAACCGTCAATCGTCCCGGCTTCCAGCGTTGCCGGCATCTGCGGCGGCGGCGTGACCGAGATCAGCACATCGGCCCCAATCTGGCCGCTGGTATCATCCGCCGAATAGAACCCCGGGTTCACTCCGCCGGCCGCCAGCCAGTAGCGCAGCTCGTAATTCTGGGTCGAGACCGGGAAAACCATACCCAGGTTGAACGGTTTGCTCGCGGCCGCGAACGCCTCGACCACCGGCAGCAAGGCCGCGGCTGAAACCGGATGCACCGGCAGCCCGTCGGCGCCGAGCGGCACCTGCGGCTTCATCATTTCCCAGACCTTGTTGGAAACCGTGATCGCATTGCCGTTCAGATCCATCGAGAACGGGGTCACGATATGCGCCGGGGTGCCATAGCCAATGGTCGCGGCCAACGGTTGCCCGGCCAGCATATGCGCCCCGTCCAGCTCGCCGTCGATCACCCGGTCGAGCAATACTTTCCAGTTCGCCTGCGCTTCCAGCGTCACATACAGGCCCTCGTCCTCGAAAAAACCCATCTCATTGGCAATCGCCAACGGGGCCATGTCGGTCGCTTTGATGAAGCCGATCAACAGCTCGTCTTTCTCCGGGATCAGGATTTCCGCCTGAGCCTGACCGGCGAATGCTGCGCTGCACAACAAAAAGGTCCTGAGCTGCATCGTACCCTCCAAATTGCCCGCGAAGGCCGCAAGACCTTCGGTCCGGACAGTGGTCGCAGCGGCGCGCAGACCGGTCAAGTCCATATGGGCATAATATAATCAATCCAGAAATACTGCCTAAAATACAGGCATAAATGCCCATATTTCGCACATTTATCCGCCATGCTCCCAGATTGACCGGTCAAGCTGGCGGGTTCCTTGGCTGCCGAAGCCGGTTTTGGCCTGATGATCGACCGGGACTGGTCCAGTTCCGGGCCAAACTGGCGGGAATCGGACAAAACAGCCAAACTTGTTCGCAGATGCAACAATCCGCCGCAGGTCCGGGGCAGGATGCTTGAATTCTTGCGGCAACCCGCGCTGCCATGCCGTCCCGTCAGTGAACCGGCAACGATCACTGCGGACCCGATCAGCCTCCTGTCGCCCCGGGCAGGATCCGGGGTCGGGTTTCGCGCCCGCCAACCCGACCGCGCCGGTGGATAACATTGCTTGCCTGTGGATAGAATCCGGCGATTTCCGCCATTTTGCAGCGCACAAATCGCTGTTCGCTGGTGGAAAACCGCGATAAAGACCGCTGAAACAGCGCCAGAACCAGCAAAACTGGCCCGATTTTAGCCGGTATTTTTCGCCGAACGGCAGCTCCCGCACCTGCGAAGAAAGCCGCTGTTGGTTCGGGCGGTCCGAAGGAAAAGGCCGCGCACCGCGCCACCGCCCGGTTGATTTCGCCGATGCTGCCCCGCCGCCGAGAACCTTAACAACAGGCACACTACACGACACAGAGTTGTTGAGGACGGAGAAAGGTGGTTTTCTGAGGGATTCATCCTCGCCAAAGGAGCGTCCCATGGACCTGAAGACTTTC
>JAYTCN010000433.1:0-7024 GCA_043736475.1 Paracoccaceae bacterium | reverse complement strand
CCTGATGCAGGCGCGGCGGATCGAAAAATTGCTGGTGACCGATGGCAAGGGCAAGCTGACCGGGTTGCTGACCCTGAAGGATCTGGAGCAGGCGGTGTTGAATCCGCAAGCCTGCAAGGACGAATTGGGACGTCTGCGGGTCGCCGCCGCTTCGACCGTGGGGGATGCCGGTTTTGCCCGCAGCGAAGCGTTGATCGATGCAGGCGTCGATCTGATCGTGATCGACACCGCCCACGGCCATTCGCAAAGCGTCGGTCTGGCGGTCGAGCGGGTCAAGAAACTGTCGAATGCCGTGCAGGTGGTCGCCGGCAATGTGGCGACGGCGGAAGGGACGCGTGCCTTGATCGGTGCCGGTGCCGATGCCGTGAAAGTGGGCATTGGACCGGGATCGATTTGCACAACCCGGATCGTTGCCGGGGTTGGCGTTCCGCAATTGACGGCAATCATGGATTCGGCGGGCGAAGCGATGAAATCGGGCCATCCGGTGATTGCCGATGGCGGCATCAGGTATTCCGGCGACTTTGCCAAAGCGATTGCCGCAGGCGCGCATTGCGCCATGATCGGTTCGATGCTGGCCGGAACCGACGAGGCGCCAGGCGAAATGATTTTGTATCAGGGGCGAACCTTCAAGGCCTATCGCGGCATGGGATCGGTCGGCGCGATGGCGCGTGGTTCGGCGGATCGCTACTTCCAGACGGAGGTTTTCGGCGAGAAGTTGGTCCCCGAGGGGATCGAAGGGCAGGTGCCTTACAAGGGCGCCGTCAACGTGGTCTTGCATCAACTGGTTGGCGGCTTGCGGGCCGCCATGGGCTATACGGGTGCCGCCAACATCGAGGCGATGCGCAAGAATGCCGCTTTCGTGCGCATCACCGGTGCCGGCCTGCGCGAGAGCCACGTTCACGACGTGCAGATCACCCGGGAGAGCCCGAACTATCGGGCGGGCTGAGCGATGCCGCTGCCTCTGGCGATTGCCATCGGCATGGTCTTCGCGCAGATGGTTCTGGTTGGCGCGGTTTACCTGTTGCTGGGCAAAAGACGGTTTGCCGAGTTGCGTGACCGAAAGATCTCACTCGCCGATATTGCGCTTTCCGGCGACGCCTATGCCATTGATACCCAAAAAGTGCAGAACAATCTGCGCAACCAGTTCGAATTGCCGGTCCTTTTTTTTATATGCGTGGCATTGGCGGCCGCGACTGATACGTCGAACTGGGGCCTGGCAGCCGGGTCGGTGGTTTTTGTGACGTCGCGGTATATCCACGCCTATATCCATACCGGCAGCAACCATGTGATCCGGCGGTTCAAGGCGTTTGCGGTGGGTGGACTTGCCCTGGCGATCGCCTGGGTGTCCTTGGCAATTGGCCTGATTGGCCGGGTTTGACGGCACCTTGCCTGCCTGCGCTTTTCGAGGCAGACAGACGCCATGACACCCGGAGCCCGGCTTGCTGCCGCAATTTCCCTTCTCGACGAGATATTGGCCGGCGAACCTGCCGAGCGCAGCCTGACGCGCTGGGCGAGAGCCAGCCGATTCGCCGGGTCGAAAGATCGTGCGGCGATCCGGGATATCGTTTTTGACTGCATCCGGCGTCGCCGTTCATTCGCCTGGAAGAGCGGGGCCGAGACCGGACGCGGGCTGGTGATTGCGCAGCAGCGCAGCGAAGGCACAAATTTGGCGGAATTGTTCGATGGCGGCGGTTTTGCGCCGGAGCCATTGCGGGCCGATGAATTGGCCAGACTCGCGGTCGCGACCGAGAACCCGCCTGACCCGGTAATTTTTGACTATCCCGATTTCTTGCAAGACGAGATCGACCTGTCTCTGGGTGACGAAAAAATGGCGGTTTTGCGGGCGATGCAGATCCGGGCACCGGTGGATTTGCGGGTCAACGTGCTGCGCGGCACGATTGCGGGCGCGAAAGTGATGTTGGCGCAAGAGGGAATCGGGGTCGAAGGGCACCCGTTGGCGCCGCACGCGCTGCGGGTGTTTGAAAATCCGCGAGCGGTCGCCAACAGCCGCGCCTATACGTCGGGTCTGGTCGAATTGCAGGACGTTTCCAGCCAGGCCGTGGCCCGGTTCGCCGGAGCCAGACCGGGGATGCGGGTGCTGGATTATTGTGCCGGTGGCGGTGGCAAGACTCTGGCATTTGCTGCGGACATGGCGGGCAAGGGGTTGTTGATGGCCCATGACATCAACCCTGGCCGAATGAAGCATTTGCCGGATCGGGCCGCACGGGCGGCAGCGAAGATATCGCTGGTCGATACGGTCGACCTGCCAAAGCTGACCGGCAAATGCGACCTGGTTCTGGTCGATGCGCCGTGTTCGGGTTCCGGGGCCTGGCGACGGAATCCGGATGCGAAATGGCGGCTGGATGGCAGCGGCCTCGCCTTGCTGCAAGCGGTTCAGGCCGAGATCCTGGGCAAGGCCCAGGCACTAGTAGCGCCCGGCGGCAGGCTGGTCTATGCAACCTGTTCGATTCTGAATTGCGAGAATATGGATCAGATCACCAGGTTTCTGCGTCAGCACCGCAATTGGGTCGTGAATGACCAACTGATGCTTTGGCCACCGCGGGCCGGGGACGGCTTTTTCAGCGCCATCCTGAGCAAGAGAACTCGACTTTAAGTTGAAATACGAATAGTATATATCTTAATAAGTTGTTTACGCCTGTGGCGCTAAGGTGCCGGTTCGACTCGGTATTTTCTGGTCAGGATTCGTATTTCTATGGTCTATGTGCCGCTGACTTTGCCGAGTATCAGCCAAAACAAGGCAAATCGACGATACTGGTTTCTGGCGGGTCTGGGGTTGTGCCTTGTCCCGCTGACGACCGTTTTTCTTGCTGCCTTCAATCCATCCGGCGCTGAAACCGCGCTGCGGGCCGGGGTGATCGCGTTGGGATGTTTCGGGTTGGTCCAGTTGGGTCGGCAGGCAGCTTTTGCCAGGCGATTCAGGCAGTTCGACGATGCTTTTGGCCCATCGCCGCTGGCATACTGCCTGACCGACCAGAGCGGTTACATTCACAGAATTAACCTGGCGTTCAAAGCGCAGCTGAAGGATTTGGCCGACAGGGAAATCGCCGATGCATTTGGTGCGCTCTGCGGACATTCCGACAAGACGTGTCTGCGGCTGCTGCAGCGGTGCCGGACGGACGGATGGGCGCAGGAATCGTTTTCGGCGCGCACCGGGGCCGGGGGCACGATTTCGGTCGAAACCTGCGGCGGCGACCTGGTGCTCTGGCGCGTCCTTGCCGATTCCGGTGGCCAAAATGGTCCGGAAGCCGAGCCGGCCGGCCCCGAGGCAATCGCTCTGGTCGATCTGCCGGTGGCGCTGCTGAAATTGCGTGACAGCGGCCTGATCGTTTCGGCCAACCCGGCCGCGCAAATCCTGTTCGGCGCCCAATCCCTGATCGGACAGAACTTTTGTGACATCGCCGAAGGTTTGGCACGCCCGATGACGGTGCGCCTGCGCGAAGCTGCGGCTGGAAATTTTCGGCCAAAATCCGAAATGGCGCGGCGCCTGAACGCGGAAACCGACGTCTTCTTTCAAGTCAATCTGATGCGGATCGGACGCGCGGCCGACTGCGAAATTCTGGCAACGCTGAATGACGCGACCGAACTGAAATCGCTGGAGGCGCAGTTTGTCCAAAGTCAAAAGATGCAGGCCGTCGGGCAACTGGCGGGAGGGGTCGCCCACGATTTCAACAACTTGCTGACGGCAATAAATGGTCATTGTGACCTGCTGTTGCTTCGGCATTCGACCGGAGGCTTTGACCACGAGGACCTGGTCCAAATCCGCCAAAATGCCGACCGCGCCGCCGCTTTGGTGCGCCAGCTGCTGGCATTTTCGCGCAAGCAAACGCTGCAACCCAAGACCATCCGCCTTTCCCGGACCCTGTCAGAGCTGACGCATTTGCTGAACCGCCTGCTGGGTGAAAAGGTGACCCTGACGATTGACCTTGTGCCCGACCTTTTACCGGTGCGGGTCGATGAACGCCAATTCGAGCAGGTGATCCTGAACCTTGTTGTCAACGCGCGCGATGCCATGCCAAAAGGCGGGGTTGTCCATATTTCCTGCCGGAACATCCGCTTTGACCGCGACCACGAACGCGGTCACGCGATCATGCCGGGCGGCGAATATGTAACCATCGAGGTCAGAGATACCGGCAGCGGAATGAATGCCGAGCAACTTGGCAAGATATTCGAACCGTTCTACACCACAAAACGGGTCGGCGAAGGCACCGGGCTGGGACTATCCACGGCTTACGGCATCATCAAACAGACCGGCGGATTCATTTTTGCCGACTCGGTCACCGGCGCCGGTTCGACATTCTCGATTTTTCTGCCGGCATCGCCTGCCGACAAAGCCGCGGTGGTCTTGTCGCCCGACCCTCGGATCGTGCCCTTGCGCGACCTGACCGGGCAAGGCCGGATCCTGCTGGTCGAGGACGAAGCCGCTGTCCGGTCATTCGCGGCGCGGTCACTGCGGCTGCGGGGCTACACGGTGCTCGAATCCGGTTCTGGCGATCAGGCACTGGCTTTGCTGCAAGACCGCGACGTCAAAGTCGACATGTTCATATCCGACGTCATCATGCCCGGGACGGATGGCCCCACCTGGGTGCGCCGCGCCTTGCTGGACCGGCCCGACGTCAAGGTTATTTTTGTCTCTGGCTATGCCGAGGACGCCTTCGAAAACGGATCGCCGAACGTGGCGAATTCCGTTTTCCTGCCGAAACCGTTTTCGCTGACCGACCTGACTCGCATGGTCAAGGAACAATTCGTTCGTCAGGCCGAACCGGAACCGATCGATTCCCACAGCGCATAGTCGGGCGCCAGCGCGTCCATGAGGCGCTTGCGGGTGGCCGGTGCCAGAAACGTGTCGCGCTGCGGCGACGCATTTTCGATGCCGGTCGCGATCGCGCGCCCGAAACGGTCGGCAAGAAATCGCCGGGCCGCGGCAAAGGATTCATAGCGAAACAGATGCGTGACCCTGGCGCTGGTCGCGCCGCCATCGACAAACCGCGACTGCCGTCCGGTGACGGCAAATTCGGGCGGCTGTTCGCCGAGCCAGGCGAGGGCGAATTGCTCGAAACTGATGTCGGCGGTGCTTTTTGCCGGGTTTGCCATGTCGGACCGGCCGCGATAGCGATACCAGCATGCCAGCCAGTCGACGGGCTCGCGCACCAGGCAAAACGTCTCGATCTCGCCATGGCCGAGCCGGGCCAGTTGCGGTCGAAACAGCCGGTCGAATTTTCGCAGGTTGACGTGCTTCAGCCCGGGGTGGCCGGAATAGACGATTTCGCAATAGGGTCGCAGCGCAATTTCCAGCGCCGTGGTCCCGGTTTTCGGCATGGCGAGCAGGGCCAGATTTGCCTTGAGTGATACCAGCATCGACGGCGTTTCCCTGCAAATGGGGTCATTCGCGACTATGTTGCAATTCTTCATCTATTCCTAACCAACCACGGGTTAGACCGGAACATGTAAAATTTGGGTTGCATTGTTCCTGTTTTGGTCCCATGACTATGAGAACAAGAGGCGAACATGAGCAGTGATTGCCAGACCAGAACAGATATGAAACAAGAGGTAAATCAATGGCATCGCCGATACTGGACCTGAACGAAAGACGCGGCATGGACAAGGCGAAGGCGCTGGAATCGGCGCTGGCGCAGATCGAGCGCAACTTTGGCAAAGGCTCGATCATGCGCCTCGGCCAAGATGGTGCGGCGATGGAGATCGAGGCGATCTCCACCGGCTCGATCGGGTTGGATATTGCCTTGGGCATCGGCGGTCTGCCGAAGGGCCGGATCATCGAAATCTACGGCCCGGAAAGTTCGGGCAAGACGACGCTGGCGCTGCATGTGATCGCCGAGGAACAGAAAAATGGTGGCATCTGCGCCTTTGTCGATGCCGAGCATGCGCTTGACCCGTCGTACGCCAAAAAGCTGGGGATCAATCTCGACGAATTGCTGATCAGCCAGCCCGATGCCGGCGAACAGGCGCTGGAGATTACCGAGACTTTGGTGCGCTCGGGCGCGGTTGCGGTGGTGGTGGTCGATTCGGTGGCGGCGCTGACCCCGAAATCCGAACTTGAGGGCGATATGGGCGACGCCCAGGTCGGGGCGCAGGCCCGGCTGATGAGCCAGGCGATGCGCAAACTGACCGCGGCGATCAGCCGGTCGAACTGCATGGTGATTTTCATCAACCAGATCCGGATGAAAATTGGCGTGATGTTCGGATCACCCGAAACGACATCGGGCGGCAACGCGCTGAAGTTTTATGCCAGTGTGCGGCTGGATATCCGCCGGATCGGCGCCATCAAGGACCGCGAGGAAGTGGTCGGCAACACCACCCGGGTGAAAGTGGTGAAGAACAAGGTGGCCCCACCGTTCAAACAGGTTGAATTCGACATCATGTATGGTGAAGGCATCTCGAGGACCGGCGAATTGGTCGATCTGGGGGTCAAGGCCGGGATCGTCGAGAAATCGGGGTCGTGGTTCTCGTTTGGTGACGAGCGCATCGGCCAGGGCCGCGAGAATGCCAAGCTGTTCCTGCGCGACAATCCCGATGTCGCGGCGGCGATCGCGGAAAAGCTGCGTGGCGCGCACGGCATGGATTTCCGCGCCGGTGAAGGGGCCGCAGCAGATGTGATCGAGGACTGAGTTTTTTTCTGGGTTGATTGGCCGGCCGCTTGCTTGCAGGCGGCCGTTTTCGTTTCTGGCCAGTGGACAGGACCAGGCCTGCGGGCTACATCGACACTCGATTTGCCGCGCGAGCCTCTCGTTCCGGCAGCAAGACCCGGGACCAAGACATGACCAGCGTGAACGATATCCGCGGCACTTTCCTTGATTTCTTCGTGGCCAACGGGCACCGAAGGGTGGAATCGTCGAATCTGGTGCCGCGCAATGATCCGACCCTGATGTTCACCAACTCGGGCATGGTTCAGTTCAAGAACGTCTTCACCGGTGTCGAGAACCGCGATTACAGACGGGCGACCACCTCGCAAAAATGCGTTCGGGCCGGTGGCAAACACAACGATCTG
>JAYTCN010000432.1:0-2996 GCA_043736475.1 Paracoccaceae bacterium | reverse complement strand
TGATCAGGATTTGTTGCCGAGATCAACCCGGTCTTTCATCAGATGCGAGGGCCGGAACGTCAGCACCCGACGCGGATCGATGGGTACTTCCTCGCCGGTTTTCGGATTGCGGCCGACACGCTGCGACTTGGCGCGGACCGAAAATGTGCCGAAAGACGATATCTTGACCTGCTGGCCTTTGACGAGAGCATCCGACATATGTTTCAGCACGCTTTCGACCAGGTCGGCCGACTCGTTCCGGCTCAGGCCGACTTCGCGGAACACCGCTTCGCTGAGGTCCATACGGGTTAAAGTATTCTCGCTCATGCTGGCGGTTCCCCATGAATGTTGGCGAAACGTATCGGAACTGGCGAAAGAGAGTCAATAACAATGACTTGCGGGCGGTCGTGCAGATCGAAGTACAAGCGGAAATCTACCACCGAAGCGCTGCCGCCCCCCAGGCCAGACCACCGCCAATTGCCTCGGTCAGCAACAGTTCACCGCGTTTTATCTGGCCGCTTGCCGCTGCCACCGACAGCGCCAACGGGATCGAAGCCGCCGAAGTATTGCCATGGTCCTGCACGGTGACAACGACCCGGTCCAGGTGCAGGCCCATCTTCTGGGCGGTTGACTTGATGATGCGCAGGTTCGCCTGATGCGGCACCAGCCAGGCAACGTCTGACGAGGTAACACCAGCCTTTTTCATAGCAGTTTCAGCGGTTTCAGCGAGTTTTATCACAGCATGCTTGAACACTTCCTGACCGGCCATGCGCACGAAACCTGACGTCTGTGTGCTCGATGGCCCGCCGTCAACATAGAGCAGGTCGTTGTACCGTCCGTCGGAATTCAGGTCGGTGGAAAGGATGCCGCGGTCGGCCGAAGTGCCCGCACCCTGCTGCGCTTCGAGAATCACGGCGCCGGCCCCATCGCCGAACAGAACGCAGGTTCCGCGATCGGTGAAATCGAGAATGCGGGAAAATGTTTCGGCGCCAATGACCATGACCCGCTTGGCCGCGCCTGCCAGAATTAGCGCATTTGCTTGCGCAAGCGCGAAGATGAAACCGGCGCAGACCGCATGAAGATCGAACGCGAATCCCCCATTCATGCCAATGGCTGCCTGGACGCGGGTTGAAGTTGACGGGAATGTCTGGTCCGGCGTCGCGGTGGCCAGGATCAATGCGTCGATGCTGGTCCCGGCAATCGCGGCATTGGCGAGCGCGCGCCGTGCCGCCGCGATGGCCAGATCCGACGTCTTTTCGCCTTCTGCGGCAAAATGCCGGCGCTCAATTCCGGTCCGGGCCCGGATCCATTCATCCGTGGTCTCGACCTTGTCTTCGAACCAGGAGTTGGGAATGATTCGCTCGGGAAGGTAATGTCCGCTGCCAATAACCACTGCGCGCGTAACCGGCATCTCAGGCCTCGCCCTGCGCAGCCGGGGTTTCCTGGCGCCGGTCCAGCGACGCCGCCACCCGGGCCGCCAATTTTTGGCTGAACCCTTTTTGCGCCAGCGAAAACGCCAGCTTGATGGCAGCGGCCACGCCGGTCGCGTCGGCACCGCCGTGCGATTTGACGACAACGCCATTCAATCCGAGGAACACGCCGCCGTTGGCGTTGCGCGGATCAATTCGGACACTGAGCCTTTGCAAAGAGGTCATGGCGAAAAGGGCCCCGATTCTGGACAGGATCGAGTAGGAAAAAGCATCGCGTGTCATCTGCCGGATCATCGACGCCGTTCCTTCGCCTGTCTTCAGGGCGATATTGCCCGAGAATCCGTCCGACACAATGACGTCGACGCGGTCGGAGGCCATTTCATTGCCTTCGACGTATCCGATAAACTCGAAATCGGAATGCGGCGCGATAGCCGCGATGGTTTCGGCGGCATCGTGCAGTTCGGCACGGCCCTTGTGTTCCTCAACGCCGACGTTGAGCAGGCCAACCCGTGGTTTGGTGATCGACAGCGCATTGCGGGCATAGGATGCGCCCATGATGGCATATTGAAAAAGATCATCGGCATCGGCGCGGATGTCGGCGCCCACGTCCAGCAGGACGTTCCAGCCGGTCTTGTTGGTCGTGGGCCAAAAACAGGCGATTGCCGGGCGGATGACGCCGGGAGCCTTGCGCAGGCGCAGCATGGCAATTGCCATCAATGCGCCGGTGTTGCCGCATGAAACAGCGACCGTTGCTTCGCCGTGTTCGACGGTTGCGAGCGCGTTCCACATGGAACTGTCTTTGCCCTGTCGCATCGCGTGCGAGGGTTTCTCGGTCATGGAAACGACTTTGGTCGTGTGGCGGATTTCGGTGCGCCCAGCCAATTCGACACTTCTTGCAATCAGCGGTCGCAGATGCTTTTCGTCGCCATGGACAATGTAGAAAATCTGCGGATTTTCGACGGCGGACAAGGCCATGCCGCCGACGATGGCAGGGGCACCCCTGTCCCCGCTCATCCCGTCAATCGAAATGACGACTTTGTCGGTCCTGGCAGCACCACCTGATGGGGATTGCTTGCTCATGCCGGACCGGGGCTTGGCAGGTTCTCAAGCCGCGTCTTCGTCGCGGTCTGCTGCCGCGACCCGGGCCACGATTTCGTTGCCATCGTAATGACCGCAAGCGCCACACACGTGATGCGGGCGTTTCAGTTCGCCGCAGTTCGGGCATTCGTTCGGGTTGCCGACGACCAACGAGTCGTGGGATCGACGCATACCGGTCTTTGAGCGGGTGACTTTGCTCTTTGGAACAGCCATATCAGACCTCTATCAAATCGGGGCCGCATGGCACCCTGCCATCCGGCATTATCAGGCCCACGCCTGGCGCGTGATGACGCTTTCTAACCCGGACGGGAAACGAAGCCGGGAAAATACCGATAATGCCGTCCGCTGCAAGCCCTTTCTGCACCAGTTTGGTTATTCGGGCAACCTGTCGCGGAGGACGCGCAGCGCCTCGAACGGCCGGACTTCGTCGTCAGTGCCGTCATCGGGATGCGGATAGACCTGCGACAACTCGGCCCCCGGAGCACGCGG
>JAYTCN010000431.1:0-7038 GCA_043736475.1 Paracoccaceae bacterium | reverse complement strand
CGAGGCCGGACTGACCGTGCCCGGCGATGTGGCAATCATCGGTTTTGACAATTGGGACGTGATGACCGGCGCCAGCCGCCCGCCGCTCAGTTCGATTGACATGCAGATGACCGGACTTGGGGCGGAGGCCGGGCGACGGATGATCGAGATGATCGCTGGCCGCGTCGACAGCGGGCTGGAACGATTGCCCTGCCGGCTGGTGGTCCGTGCGTCCAGCCATGGTGCGGGCGACTGAAAAAAGACGCGCGCGGGCCTGTTGACCGCGGCTATGAATAAAAGGAGGATTCTTGGTGCGCACGTATTCATCAGTGAAGTTCAGCGACGTCAAAGTCACCGGCCCATTCTGGGGCGAACGGCTGGAAACCGTTCTGACCCGCACGATCCCCAGCCAGCACAAGCAACTGGGCGCGCATGGATTACTCGAAAGTCTCACTCTGCCGAAACCGGTGCCGCCGCTTCGTCTGCCGCGCAACCGGCATAATTTTACCACGCAGATATTCTGGGACAGCGACGTTGGCAAATGGATCGAGGCGGCGTCCTATGCCTTGTCGCATCGCCGTGATCCGGTGATCGAAGCGCAGATCGAGGCGATTGTCGATGATCTGGAAAAAGCACAGGCGCCCGACGGCTACCTGAACTGCTGGTATCTGGAACGCGAGCCGGAAAACCGCTGGACCAATTTGCGCGATAACCACGAGCTTTACAACGCAGGCCATATTCTGGAGGGCGCTGTCGCCTATTTCCACGCCACCGGGCGCGACCGGCTGCTCAAGGTGATGATGCGCTACATGGACCATATTGCCGCAACTTTCGGTCCAAATCCCGGTCAGAGACGCGGCTATTGCGGTCATCAGGAAATTGAGCTGGCATTGGTCAAACTGTTCCACGCAACAGGAATTCGCAAATACCTCGACCTCGCCACCTATTTCATCGACGAACGAGGCAGCCGCCCGCACTACTTTGATCTGGAGCGCGAGGCACGCGGCGAACAGCCCGAAACCTTCCTGCAAGGCACCTATGAATACAACCAGTCCCATATGCCGGTCCGCGAGCAAGCAAAGGTCGTGGGGCATGCAGTGCGGGCGATGTATATGTACTCGGCCATGGCGGACCTTGCCGCCGAGCATAGCGACGCCGGCCTCAAGAAAGCCTGTGAAACCCTTTGGTCCGACGTGACCCGGACGCGGATGTATGTCACGGGCGGTTTTGGGCCTTCAGCCTCAAACGAAGGATTTACGCGCGATTACGACCTGCCCAACGATACCGCCTATGCCGAAACCTGCGCTTCGGTGGCGATGGTGTTCTGGGCCGCGCGGATGTTGAACCTGGACCTTGACGGGCAGTATGCCGATATTCTTGAACAGGCGCTGTATAACACTTCGCTTGCGGGGCTCAGCCGCGACGGTGTGCAGTATTTCTACGACAACAAGCTGGAAAGCGACGGGTCACACAAGCGGTGGGACTGGCACCCCTGCCCTTGCTGCACGATGAATGTGGCACGTCTGGTGGCATCGATTTCCGGATATTTCTACTCGGTCGCCGAAACCGAAGTGGCAGTGCATCTTTATGGCGGCGCCGAAGCGGCTCTGGCAGTGGCCGGCGGCACGGTGCGGATTTCCGAATCCTCGAACTATCCGTGGTCGGGCGAAATCAGCGTCGCCGTCAACCCGGCAGGCTGCGGTGCGTTCACGCTTGCGCTGCGGGTGCCGGGTTGGGCCAAAGGCGCTTCGGCAAAGTTGAACGGTGCGCCGTTGAAAATGGGCGATGTGAAACGGGGTTATCTGAGGATTAAGCGGAGCTGGGCCGCGGGCGATACCGTGACCCTGTCGTTGCCGATGCCGGTGGACCGGCTCTACGCCCATCCTGACGTGCGGCAGGATGCGGGCCGGGTGGCGCTGCGACGCGGGCCGCTGATCTATTGTCTGGAGCAGCATGACAATGCGGTGCCGGTGCAGCGGATCAGCCTTCCGGCAGAAGCGCAACTGACGGCTGAATGGCGCGAGGAACTGTTGGGGGGCATCAGCGTCGTTCGGGCCGAAGGCAAGGTCGCAAATGCCGCCGATTGGGGCACGGCGCTATACCGTACATCACCCCCGACCGAGACCGGCAGTCCGTTGACCGCCGTGCCCTATTACATCTGGTGCACGCGCGGACCAAATCCGATGCAGCTTTGGTTGAGGGAGCAAGCCTGCAATGTCCCATGTTGAATTGAAAGGACTGGGCAAGACTTTTGGCTCGTTCGACGCGATCCGCAATATCAGCCTTTCCATTGAAAAGGGCGAGTTTTGCGCGCTTCTTGGCCCGTCAGGGTGCGGCAAGTCCACGTTGCTGCGTCTGATTGCCGGGCTGGAGGATGCCACAACTGGCGAAATCCGGATTAACGGCAAAGATGTTACCGATCTCGCTCCGGCCGAAAGGCGGATCGCCATGGTTTTTCAATCCTACGCGCTCTACCCGCATATGAGCGTCGCCGAAAACATCGCCTTCTCGCTGGAAGTTGCGGGCATGAAGAAACCCGAACGCCTGGCGCGCGCGGCGGAAGTGGCCAGAACGCTGAAACTCGATCACTTGCTTGACCGGCGTCCAGCCGTTCTGTCGGGGGGCCAGCGCCAGCGCGTGGCCATCGGCCGGGCGCTGGTGCGCGACCCCGAAGTTTTCCTGTTCGACGAACCGCTGTCGAACCTGGATGCCATGTTGCGCGTGCAGATGCGCCTGGAACTGTCGAACCTGCATCACGATCTGGCGGCGACTATGATTTATGTCACCCACGACCAAATCGAGGCGATGACAATGGCAGACCGGATAGTCGTGCTGGATCATGGCCAGATCATGCAGGTCGGCGCGCCGATGGAGCTGTACGAACGCCCTGCGAACCGCTTCGTCGCCGCTTTTATCGGGTCACCATCGATGAATTTCCTGCCTGCCCGCGTCGCAGGTGAGGGCTCGTCTGATCATGTCTTTTTGGATATTGCCCAAGGCACGGGGCTTTTCCAACTTGACCTGCGAGGACCCCGTCCAACGGCGGGTACGTCAGTGGAACTTGGTATCCGCCCGGAAAATGCAATACTGCTGGACCCTGGAGCAAAGGGCGCGGCGCTTTCAGGGCGTATCCGGCTCGTTGAGCGACTTGGCAACCAGACGCTGGTGCATATCGACACAGCCGCCGGTGTTTTCACACTTCAGGGACCGGGCAATCTGGAGGCGAAAATGGGCGACGATGCAGCACTTGGATTTGATCCAAGCAGGTCGCACTTGTTCGCGCAAGATGGCCGCGCATTGTAGGAACCTGTTCATTCGCTATATGAAACAGTCCGTACAATGAACTGGGGCATTGTCAGATTAAAGCGTTTTGCATTTAATAGGACGCATATCCGGCGGCCTTGAAGAAGTTCCAGCACTCGACGGGATCGAAGAGACCACAAATCTCGCCAGGGGCTTCGATGAGTTGGTCATAGGTTCTGGCCCCGATGCGCCGGAGATGGGCTTTGAGTTTTGAAAAGGCCATTTCGATTGGGTTAAGGTCTGGGGAATATGCTGGCAGGAACAGGAGCCAGCAGCCTCGCTTCTTCAGCAGGTGGGCAGTTTTCAGGCTTTTGTGGGTGGCAAGGTTGTCGAGGATCACCACGGTGCCCGGTTCGAGCGCCGGGGCGAGCTGGGTTTCGACCCAGGTATCAAAGGCAGCCCGATCCATCGCGCCCCGGATCACCCAGGGTGCTATCAGCGCGTCGCAGGTCAAGCCTGCGATGAAGGTCTGTGTCTGCCACCGCCCGAACGGGGCGAGGCCGAACAGGCGCTCGCCGACCGGGCTGCGCCCCCGCAGCCGGGTCATGTTGGCTTTGACGGAGGTTTCATCGATGAACACCAGCCGGTGCGGCACCTCCCGCATGCGCGGCTGGCGGCGGGTGATCCATTCACGCCGGGCTTGCCGCAGGTCCGCGCGCTGGCGCTCCTGCGCGATCAGGCCTTTTTTTATATGAAAACCCGGCCCTTGCGAGGGCGCGGTGGATCGAGGACAGATCGGCGGACACGCCATAGGTCTCCACCAGTGCCCCGGACAGTTCCTTCAGCGTGATATCCGGTTCGGCCTGGACGATCTCGACCAGGAATTCAACATGTGGCGCGAGCTTGCCTGCGGTGCCCGGCGCACGGCCCTGACGCTTTGGCGCGATGTTCCCCCTGGCCCGGAAATCGGCGGCCAACCGGACCGCGGTGCTGGCGCTGACACCGAAGATACGGCCAGCAGCCCGGCAGGAATGACCCGAGGCAAAGTAATCGAAAACCCGCCTGCGAAGATCCATCGAATATGGTTTGCCCATGTGACACCTCCTGCAGGAAGTGAATCACATAACCAAACCTTTGGGAATCCGTCCCGATTCAAATCAAAGGCAAACTGCTTTAAACAAATGTGGTAAGGCATTGTCAGAAGAAAAGTAGGTTGATCTGGACAGGCTGGATTTCTAGGTGTTTGATCCCAGTTTTTGATGGTGCATTGTTTTCCCCTGCATGGAGGGCTGCGCTATGGGACAGGTTCTGCACGGGAGCGCCACGACGACTGAGGCTATCCGTCGAGCGATACCGCGTAGTCAAGCGAGCCTGAGGGAGCTGGCCAAGCGCTATGGAGTCAACCCGAAGACAGTGGCCAAGTGGTGCAAGCGGGCGGGGGTAGCTGACCTTCCGACCGGCCCGAGGGTGCCCAAGTCGACGGTTCTCAGCCTGGAAGAAGAGGCGATCATTGTCGCCTTTGAGAGTGTCAGGTCTTCTGGGTATTGGTGATCCGGTCCATGCTTCCTGAGAGGGAGCAAGGACGATGACGATTTCCAACGAACTACGGGACGAACTTTTGAACGGCTGCGAGCGGCCAGAAGATCTGCTTGGCGATGCCGGTCTGATGAAAGAGCTGAAGATCTGGCTGATGGAGCGGATGCTCAGCGCGGAGCTGACGGCGCATCTGGGCTATGAGTCGGGTGCGGAGCCGCCTGCCGCTCAGGTCAACCGGCGCAACGGCGACACGACAAAGCGGGTGAAGGGGCAGGATGGCGAGATGCCCCTTACGGTGCCGCGCGACCGGGATGGCAGTTTTGAACCCGAGCTGGTCAAGTAGGGGCAAACGCGGATTGATGGGATTGATGACAAGATCATAGAGCTCTATGCCCACGGGCTGACGGTGCGCGACATTCAGGCCCATCTGGAAGACCTTTATGGGAATGTCATGAACTCTGTGTATGGCGTCGGCTCCATGCGGGTTTCAGCCACGGTCACGCATGGAAGCGTTCCGCGAACATGATATCGAACTGGTTGCGGGCCGCAAACCATTCCCGGATGTATCCGATCGTGATCTTTGACGCGCTGCGGGTTAAAATCCGCGATGCCTCGTGGCTGGTTTTTGCTCTGCCGTTGACACACAGAGCGCAAGGACAGGTCCGGCATCGAGCCTGAAGCGATATTCCGTTTCATGTGGCGGCAAATGCCCCTACATCAGACGGCTGCCATCACTGGCGAAGACAAAAGCTGCTGCCAGATCGAAGGCCAGCCTGACTTCGTTCTGTGGGGCGACTGCAATCCGGTCAGTAATCTGCGCCACCAAGGGCGTTCCGGCGGGTGTCTGGCCGTAAAGATACCCGACATCGCCCAAATGTTCGACCACATCAGGGCGCAGCCGCAACACGCCATCCGACGTCAGCCGCAGGTGTTGCGGCCGTATGCCCAGCGTGACCGTTGTCCCTTCGGGCAGGGGCGTGCGCAGCTGTGGCACCGCGACGGACATTGTGTCATCTTCGTCGATCGCCAATCGGCACCCGTCGCCCTGAACCACCCGGGCAGGCAGGAAATTCATCCGGGGCGAGCCGATGAACCCGGCGACGAACATGTTTGCGGGGTCGTCGAACAGTGTCAGCGGTGCGCCGACCTGTTCCACATGGCCGCCTTGCAGCACGACGATCTTGTCGGCCAAGGTCATCGCCTCGACCTGATCATGGGTCACATAAATCATGGTAGAGCCAAGCTGCCGATGCAAGCGGGCGAGTTCCAGCCGCATATGCACGCGCAATTCGGCATCAAGGTTGGACAGCGGTTCGTCGAACAGGAACACCTTGGGATCACGCACGATGGACCGGCCGATAGCGACCCGCTGCCGTTGACCGCCGGACAATTGCGCAGGCTTGCGGTCAAGATATTGGGTCAGTTGCAGCGTCTGGGCGGCCGCCGTCAGCCTGCGCGCAATCTCGGCCGGGGCTACGCCCGAGACCCGGAGACCGAAGGTCATGTTTTCGGCCACTGTCATATGCGGGTAAAGCGCGTAGGACTGGAACACCATCGAAATGCCCCGGTCCACGGGTTCCAGCCCGGTCACGTCGCGCCCGTCGATATGGATCTGGCCGCTGGTGACATCCTCGAGGCCTGCAACGATCCTGAGCAAGGTGGATTTTCCGCAGCCGGACGGCCCGACCATCACCACGAATTCCTGCGAGGCTATATCGAGGTTCACATCCTTGATGACCGAATGGCCGCCAAAGGACTTTGCGACATGCGACAGACGGACATCGGCCATGGTTTCCCCCTCAGCTCAAAGCGCGGCTCAGCGCCGCGTGGGCGCTGCGCAGCGCAATGTCGTCGGCTTGTTCAAAGCGGCATTCGATGGCACCAAAGCCGTCAAATCCGATATCGTCCAACGCCCTGAAGGCAGCCGCAAAATCGGTATGGCCAAGCCCAGGCTCATAGCGGTGGCTGTCGGCAAGGTGGACATGCGCCACAAGATTGCCTGCCGCGCGGATCGACGCTCCGATATCAGCCTCTTCGATGTTCATATGGAACAGGTCCGCCATCAGTTTGACCGAAGGCAGTCCGACCGCATGGCACAAGCTTGCCCCTTGCGCCAGTGTGTTGACCATGTGGTCTTCGTAGCGGTTCAACGGTTCAAGCCAGACCGTCACCCCGCGCAAGGCGGCATGGGTGCCAAGCGCGCCCAGCATGTCGACCAGCACGGCCCGATCCTCGGCGGGGGTGCGGGCGGGGACGAAGGGAGGCAGACGGTTGGAATGC
>JAYTCN010000430.1:0-3003 GCA_043736475.1 Paracoccaceae bacterium | reverse complement strand
CCCATCCCAACCTTCCCCCGCAAGCGAGGGAAGGGGTGCGTTGTCGGGTTGGAAAAGTTGTGGGATGTGGGCGCGAGAGGCGGCGCGTTGTGGGATTGGGAAAGTTGGGGAATGCACAACAAGCAGGGCGCGTAGTGGCACTGGTCAAGGTTGCGAGGGCTGGCTACAAGGCTGCGAGTTTGATCTGGGAGCGAAATGAACAGGCATCCGACCATTGTTCCCCAGCCGGGGATATTGGACATCGACCTGTATGTGGCCGGTGAAAGTTCGCTTGCCGGGCGGAGCAATCGGGTTATCAAGCTGAGTTCGAACGAGAACCCGCGCGGGCCGGGGCCGAAGGCCTTGGAAGCCTATCGGACGGCGGCGGAGAGTTTGGCTTTGTATCCGTCGTCGGGGCACGAGGGGCTGCGGGCGGCAATCGGCGAGGTCGAGGGGGTTGATCCTGCCCTCGTGATTTGCGGGGCCGGGTCGGACGAGATCCTGACCTTTCTGGCCCAGACCTATGCCGGACCGGGTGACGAGGTGATTTTCACCGAGCACGGGTTTGGCATGTACAAGATCGCCGCTTTGGCAGTCGGGGCGACACCGGTTGAGGTGACGGAACGCGACCGCGTGACCGATGTCGATGCGGTCCTGGCGGCGTGTACCGAGCGGACCAAGCTGGTCTTCATCGCCAATCCCAACAATCCGACGGGGACGATGATCGGGGCGGACGCGGTGGCGCGGCTGGCGGCTGGCCTGCCGGCGCAGGCGCTGCTGGTGCTGGACGGGGCCTATGCCGAGTTTGTCAGCGATCCGTCGTTTGATGCCGGTCTTGGGTTGGTGTCGGGCCGCGACAATGTGGTGATGACGCGGACGTTCTCGAAAGTGCATGGGCTGGGCGGGTTGCGCATCGGCTGGGGTTATGGTCCGGCGCATGTGATCGAGGCGCTCAACCGGGTGCGCGGGCCGTTCAACCTGTCAGGGCCGGCTTTGGCGGCGGCCGAGGCGGCGATGCGCGACGTCGAGTATCGGGCCAGTTGTGTGGCCGAGAACGCGCGGCTGCGCGGCTGGCTGGCGGCGGCGCTGGCGGCGATCGGGGTGCCGTCGGACGAAAGTCACGCCAACTTCGTTCTGGCCCGATTTGACTCGGCCGAGGTTGCGCGGGATTGCGATCTGGCGTTGAAAAACGCGGGGGTGATCGTGCGGCGGGTTGACAGTTACCGGTTGCCGTCGTGTTTGCGGATCACCATCGGCGACGAGCTGGCCTGCCGGCTGGTGGCCCGGGTGGTGGCGGATTTCATGGCGGGACGCGGGTGATGGCATTTGAAAAAGTGGCGCTGATCGGACTGGGGCTGATTGCTTCGTCGATTTCGCACGCCATGCGCCGGGCCGGGATGACAACGCGGATTTCGGGCTTTGCCCAGAGCGCGGCGACGCGCGAGACGGCGATGCGGCTGGGGTTGTGCGAGATGGCGGCAAGTGCTGCCGAAGCGGTGCAGGGGGCCGATCTGGTGATCCTGTGCGTGCCGGTGGGAGCGATGGGTGCGGTCGCCGCCGAGATAGGCCCGCATCTGCAGGCCGGGGCAACGCTGAGCGATGTCGGCTCGGTCAAGGGGGCGGTGATCGCGGCGGTGGCCCCGCATCTGCCGAAGGGCGTGCATTTCGTGCCGGGGCATCCGCTGGCGGGCACCGAACATTCGGGACCGGACTCGGGATTTGCCGCGTTGTTTGACAACCGCTGGTGCCTGCTCACCCCGCCCGAAGCGGTCGATGCGGGTGCGGTCGAGCGCGTGCGCGGGTTCTGGCAGGAGCTGGGTGCCAAGGTCGATGTGATGGATGCCGAGCACCACGATCTGGTGCTGGCGGTGACCAGCCACGTGCCGCACCTGATCGCCTACACGATGGTCGGTGTCGCCGACGATCTGGCGCGGGTGACGGAATCGGAGGTGATCCAATTCTCCGCCGCTGGGTTTCGCGACTTCACCCGGATCGCGGCGTCCGATCCGGTGATGTGGCGCGACGTGTTTTTGAACAACAAGGCGGCAACGCTGGAGATTCTGGGGCGGTTTTCCGAAGAGCTGACGGCGCTGCAACGGGCGGTGCGCCAGGGCGACGGGCAAAGACTGTTCGATTATTTCACCCATACGCGGGCAATCCGGCGCGGCATCATCGAAGCAGGTCAGGACACCGCGGCCGCGGATTTTGGCCGCGGAACCGGCAAAGCCGGGCCATGAAGGTTCTGGTTTCGTTGCTGGTTTGGGCGCTGGTTCTGGCGGCCTGCGGCAAAGACGACGATGACGGCGAGGCCATCACCGAAGGCGCGATTTGCGGCAGCGGCGATATTCGCGGGGCATTGGTCGATGCGGTGGAGGGCCGCGGGATTTGCGGGATCGAAAATCCGGTGCGGGTCACGGCGGTTTCCGGGGTTCGGCTGACACCGGCGGCGGTGCTGAACTGCAAGGCCGCCCGGGCGTTGAACCGCTATGTTTCGACCAAGGCGATTCCGGAGATTGGCAGCAAGGGCGGCGGGTTGGACCGGTTGCAGGTTGCCGCCGGCTATGTGTGCCGGTCGCGCAACAGCCAGGGCGGACGAACCTCGGAACATGCTTTGGGCAATGCCATCGACATCTCGGCGTTCGTCCTCGATAACGGCGCGGCGCTGGTGGTGGAAAACGACTGGCGAATGCCGGTCATGCAAGGACTGCACGGTGGCGGTTGCGGGATTTTCGGCACCGTTCTGGGCCCGCGTTCGGACCGGTTTCATTCCAACCACTTTCATTTTGACGTGGCGGCGTATCGCAGCGGACCGTGGTGCCGGTAGGCGGGGCGCTGCCCCGGATCCGGGACATCTGGCAACGACTGCAAGTTCAGCGGATCAGTCGCGGGGCGGAGCCGATCCAGACCGGGCCGATATAAGCCTCGCCGTCGGCGAAAGTCAGCGGCGCGTTGAGCGACCGCGGGTCGCCCGAGAGCATGGCCAGAAGGTTGAGGCCCGAGCGGATCAGATCGGCGGCGTCCGGG
>JAYTCN010000429.1:0-17234 GCA_043736475.1 Paracoccaceae bacterium | reverse complement strand
TCCAGCGCAGGTCGATCCAGCGCTGCGGTTGTTCCTCGAACCGCACCAGCGTGTCGCAGTCGATGGCGTGTACTTCCACGCCCTTGCCCTTGATCCCAATGCCGACGATCCGCTCGCCCGGCAGCGGGTTGCAGCACGGTGCCGGATACGAAGTCTGGCGCGGGCTCAACCCGATGACGATGGGCTGGTTGCTCTTTTTCGACGGCTTTGCCGTCCCGGCCCGCATCAATTCCGGATACAGAACCTCGACCAGTTCGCTGCCGGTCATTTCTGCGGAGCCCAGCATCGCCAACAGTTCCTCGTCATCCACCAGTGACAGCGCCTTTGCCGCCGTCTTCAGGGCTTTGTCGGTGGCTTTCTTGCCGATCCGCTCCAATGCCACCCGGGCGATTTCCTGACCCAGCCGGATATGGCCGGCCCGATGCTGCTCGCGCAGCGACCGGCGGATCGCCGACTTGGCCCGCCCGGTGATGGCAATCTCTTCCCAGCTCGGCTGCGGCCTTTGCCCTTCGGCGCGGATGATGGTCACCGACTGGCCGTTGCGCAGCCTTGTCCACAACGGTACCCGCTGGCCGTCAACCTTGGCCCCGACGCAGGAATTGCCGATCCGGGTGTGGATCGCATAGGCAAAGTCGATCGGCGTCGCCCCGCGCGGCAGCTTGATCACCTCGCCCTTGGGGGTGAAGCAAAACACCTGGTCCTGGAACATTTCCAGTTTCACATGCTCGAGAAAATCATCGGGGTTGTCTGCCGCTTCAAACCCTTCGGCCAGGCCCCGCAGCCAGGTGAACGGATCGACCGCGAACGGGTTCTCGAACCGCGCCCCGTCGCGATACGACCAGTGCGCCGCCACGCCGGATTCGGCGACCTCGTGCATTTCCTGGGTGCGGATCTGCACCTCCACCCGCTTGGCATCGCGGCCCGATACCGTGGTGTGGATCGAGCGGTAGCCGTTCGATTTCGGCTGGCTGATATAATCCTTGAACCTTCCCGGCACCGCGTTCCAGTGCTGGTGCACCGCGCCCAGGGCGCGATAGGCGTCGTTCACATCGCGGGTGACGATCCGGAACCCGTAGATATCCGACAGCCGGTTAAAGCCTTCCTTCTTCTCCTCCATCTTGCGCCAGATCGCATAGGGCTTCTTCTCGCGGCCAAGCACATCGGCCTCGACGCCGACCTCGTCCAGCGCCTCGCGGATATCATTGGTGATCTGCGGGATCAGGTCGCCGGTTTCGCTGCGCAGGGTCAGGAACCGCCGCACGATCGAGCTGCGCGCCTCGGGGTTCAATATCTTGAAGCAGGTGTCCTCCAGCTCCTCGCGCATCGACTGCATGCCCATCCGCCCGGCCAGAGGCGCATAGATATCCATCGTCTCGCGCGCCTTGCGCTTCTGCTTTTCCTCGGGCAGCGACTTGATCGTGCGCATGTTGTGCAGCCGGTCGCCCAGCTTGACCAGCAGCACCCGCAGGTCCTTCGACATCGCCATCAGCAACTTGCGGAAATTCTCCGACTGTTCGGTCTCGACCGACGACAGTTCCAGATTGGTCAGCTTGGTCACGCCATCGACCAGTTGCGCGATCTCGTCGCCGAACCGCTTGGAAATTTCGACATAGGTCGATTTGGTGTCTTCGATGGTGTCGTGCAGCAGCGCCGTCACGATCGTCGCATCATCCAGCCGCAGCTCGGTCAGCAGCGCCGCGACTTCGGCCGGATGGGTGAAATACGGGTCGCCCGAGCGGCGCAGCTGGCCCTCGTGCATCGCCTTGCCATAGGCAAATGCCTTGCGGATCAGCGCTTCATCGGTGGCAGGGTTATAGATCCGCACCAGTTCCAGCAGATCGTCGACGTCGATCATGCGGGCGGGGCCGCGTTCGGGCGGCCTGGTCGGCGACAGGGGCGCCGACTGTGCCATCTTACCTCGGATCCTGTGCTTCCATCAGGGCGCGCAGCAGCTTTTCTTCCGACAGGTCATCCTCGGGCTTGTCCGGGGTGGAATTGCCCATCAGCAGCGCCATGGCGTCTTCTTCCGGCTCGTCGACTTCGATCTGCCGCTGGTTGGCCGCAATCGCGCTCTCGCGCAATTGCTCGGCGGTCAGCGTCTCGTCGGCAATCTCGCGCAGGGCGACGACCGGGTTCTTGTCGTTGTCGCGCGGCACCGTGATCGGCGATCCGCTGGCCAGTTCGCGGGCCCGATGGGCCGCAAGCATCACCAGTTCGAACCGGTTCGGAATCTTGTCAACACAGTCTTCAACGGTCACACGCGCCATGAAAAGCGATCCTCATTGCTGAGATTGGAAGGAAGTGTGGCAGATAATGCTGCCAAGGGCAAAACGCAAGCCGCATTTGGCCGCAGTTGATCTGTGATCCCGCGTTGCAGATTTGCGCAGCCGAGTTGAAACCTGTCGGCTTCGCAAAACCCTGCCGGCAAGCAATCCTCCGACCAGACCAAAACGGTCGGAACAAACGGAGTGTGCCATGACCAAACTTGCGAAACTGCCGACCAGCGCCGAGGCCTTTGCCGCCGCCCGCCTTGCCAATTTCGGTGCAGGCAATATCGAGGCGTTGCTGGCCCAATATGCCGACGACGCCACCATCATCGCGCCGATGGGCGTCATCGCCAGCGCCGAAGGCCGTCGCGGCATGATCGAAGGTATCGTCGGCGAATTCGCCCAACCCGGCGTCACCTTCGAACTGATCTCGCAAAAGGCCCAGGGCGACATCGTCCAGTTCGTCTGGTCGGCAGTGACCAACGCCAATGTCTATGACCTCGGCGTCGAAACCTATGTGCTGCACGACGGCAAGGCGGTCTATCAGACCTTCGCCGCCAAAGTAGCGCCGAAATAAACCAACCGCGATCGAAGGACCCGAAATCATGCGCACCATGCTCAAAGCCCGACTGAATATCGAAACCGCCTCGCTGGCCATTGCCGATGGCTCGATCAATGATGTCTTCGCCAAGGTCTTTGGCCTCTGCCGCCCGGAAGCGACTTATTTCATGGTCGAAAACGGCCTTCGCACCGTCATCGCCATATTCGATCTCAAATCACCCGACATGATCCCCGCCCTCGCCGAGCCGCTGTTTCAGGGACTGGGCGCAACGGTCAATATGTGGCCGGTGATGACGGCCGATGAACTGCAAAAGAGCCTGACGGCGAAATAACCGCCCCCGGCTCCGGATTGAACCCCGCCACGCGGTGGCCATGAACCTCGGCCACCGCCCGACCGGCCAATTCGCCGGCTGCTTGCTTCCAGATCTGGGCGATGAACCCAGTCACCGCTTTCACCCGCGCCAGTTGCCGCAGATCGCGCCGGGTGATCATATAGACTTCCGGCAGCCCGATGATCCCCGGGGCAACCGCCACCAGATCCGGCTCGTCCGCCGCCGCAATCGCCGGAAAACAGCCGATCCCGCCGCCTGCCCGCGTCGCCGCCATCAGCGGCAGCAATTCGTTGGAGCGCATCACCACCTGCGCCCCGGCAATCTGCCCTTCCAGCCAGCGCACCCCCGGCATGCCGGTCAGGCTTTCGTCGAACAGGATCATCCGGTGCCCGGCAAAATCGGCACCATCGGGCATTCCGAAGCGGTCGAGATAGCCTCGCGTTGCCCATAAACTGATCGCCACCGACCCCAATCGGCGCATCGTCAGGCTCTGTTGGTCGGGCGGACGATTCCTGACCGCTATATCCGCCTCCCCGCGCACCAGATTGAGAAACGAATGCCCGGTGCGCACTTCCAGGGTCAGGCCGGGAAACCGGGCGGCAAACCGATCCATGTTCGGGGCCAGCGCCGCCGCCTGCATCGAGCCGCCCCGGTGAATCGCCAGCATATAGCGCAGATGGTCCCATTCCATCGGCCGATCATAGCAGCAGATCAGTCGATTGCCACAATCGCCAGCCTGGCGGCCTCGGGCAGGGCGGCCAGCATCTGATCAACCGTCTGACCCAGCTGCGGGTGCAGCCATTCCGGCGCAATCTCGGCCAAAGGCACCAGGACAAACGCCCGTTCGTGCAGGCGCGGATGCGGCAAGATCAAACCTTCGGGCGCCTTAATGCGCTGTTCACTTTCCGCCTGATACATCCAGAGCACCAACGTTGCCCGGTCCGGCAATGTTATTTCGCCGCAGGCCAGCAAGTCGATGTCACAGGTTCTTGGTTCCCAACGTTTCACCCGCACCCGTCCCAGCTGCGCCTCGATCCGGTGCAACCTCGATAAAACCTCGACCGGCGCCGCATCCGCCTCGAATGCCACCGCGCCATTGACAAAATCCGGGCCCGACCCGATCGGCCAGGCCGCTGTCCGGAACCAGCGGCTGCGCCGCCTGATCGTCAATCCGCTGTCGGCAAACAACGCCAGCGCCCGTTCCAGCACCGCAACCGAGGATGCCGCGCTCCGTGGCAGATTTGATCCAAGGGCAGCCAGATACCTCCGTCGCGAAACTTTCAAATTTGCATCTTGCGAATCCAACGGCATTCCCTATTTTCGTTGCATGGCATTTCAACCTAGGGCGTCATTTCACCGCAAGTCCGCTTGCACCAGCCCACAATAGCATATCCCGGAGGCACCATGTTCTATCAAGGCGAGAAGCTCGCACTCTTTATCGACGGTTCCAACCTCTATGCCGCCGCCAAGGCGCTGGGGTTCGACATCGACTACAAGCTTCTGCGCGCCGAATTCATGCGCCGCGGCAAGATGCTGCGGGCTTTCTACTATACCGCCCTGCTGGAAAACGAGGAATATTCGCCGATCCGGCCGCTGGTTGACTGGCTGAACTACAACGGTTTCACCATGGTCACCAAGCCAGCCAAGGAATTCACCGATTCGATGGGCCGCCGCAAGGTCAAGGGCAACATGGACATCGAACTGGCGGTTCACGCCATGGAACTGGCGCCGCATGTCGATCACATCGTCATCTTTTCCGGCGACGGCGATTTCCGGCCGCTGGTCGAATCGCTGCAGCGCCAGGGCGTGCGGGTCTCGGTGGTTTCCACCATCCGCTCGCAACCGCCGATGATTGCCGACGAACTGCGCCGCCAATGCGACAATTTCATCGAGCTCGATGAATTGCGCGACGTCATCGGTCGCCCGCCAAGGGCACAGGATGCGATCCCGGCAAACGCCGTCTCCGAAAACGCGTGACTTTCCCTGCCGAGGCACCGCGCGATTGCGCGCGCTGCCCCCGGCTGGTGGCCTATCGCCATGATCTCCGCTCCCGGGAACCAAACTGGTTCAACGGCGCGGTCCCGTCGTTCGGCGCTGAAAATGCCGGACTGCTGATCGTCGGCCTCGCCCCCGGCATGACCGGTGCCAACCGCACCGGGCGGCCCTTCACCGGCGATTTCGCCGGTGATCTGCTCTACGCAACCCTCGCCAAATTCGGATTTTCCCAAGGCCAGTTCGCCGCCCGCCCCGACGACGGCCTGACCCTGATCAATTGCCTGATCAGCAACGCCGTCCGCTGCGTGCCGCCGCAAAACAAACCCCTGCCGGTCGAAATCGCCGCCTGCCGGCCGTTTTTGCACGCCCGCATCGCCGCCATGCCCAATCTCAAGGCCGTGGTCTGCCTCGGCCGCATTGCCCACGAAAGCCTGCTGCGCAGCCTTGGCGCGACACTCGCGGCCCACCCCTTCGCCCACCACGCCCGCCACCAGATCGGCGGGCTCACAGTCTTCGACAGCTACCATTGCTCGCGTTACAACACCAACACCGGGCGGCTGACCGCAGCGATGTTCGGGGCGGTGTTTGCAGATGTGCGTGCCTTCCTCTCGGCCTGACACTCTTGTAGGGTCACAGCATGAACCGCGACCCCCTCACCCTCTACCTCGCCGCCCCGCGCGGCTTCTGCGCCGGGGTGGATCGCGCCATCAAGATCGTCGAAATGGCGCTGGAAAAATGGGGCGCGCCGGTGTTCGTGCGCCACGAGATCGTCCATAACAAATATGTCGTCGATGAGCTGCGGGCCAAGGGCGCGGTTTTCGTCGAGGACCTCGCCGAATGCCCGCCCGACCGCCCGGTGATCTTTTCCGCCCATGGCGTGCCGAAATCGGTTCCGGCCGAAGCCATTCGCCGCAACATGATCTATGTCGATGCCACCTGCCCGCTGGTGTCGAAAGTCCATATCGAAGCCGAACGCCACCACCAGAACGGCCTGCAAATGGTGATGATCGGCCACGCCGGCCATCCCGAAACCCTCGGCACCATGGGCCAGTTGCCCGACGGCGAGGTCATCCTGGTCGAAACCG
The DNA here is from genome assembly GCA_043736475.1 of Paracoccaceae bacterium. GTDB lineage: Bacteria > Pseudomonadota > Alphaproteobacteria > Rhodobacterales > Rhodobacteraceae > JANMOK01. Next base: position 10,994 of record JAYTCN010000429.1, on the reverse strand, counting down.
TCGCCGATGTGGCCAAAATCACCCCGCGCGACCCGGCCAGACTCGCGTTCATCACCCAGACCACCCTCAGCGTCGATGATACCGCTGACGTGGTAAACGCGCTGAAGGCCCGCTTCCCCGCCATCATCGGTCCGCACCGCGAAGACATCTGCTACGCCACCACCAACCGCCAGGAATCGGTCAAGGCCATCGCCCCCTTGATCGACGCCCTACTGGTGATTGGTGCCCCCAATTCCTCCAATTCGCGCCGCCTGGTCGAGGTCGGCGAAAAGGCCGGCTGCAAATACGCCCAGCTGGTGCAGCGTGCCGCCGAGATCGACTGGCGCGCGCTTGCCGGGGCCAAGTCGGTCGGCATCACCGCCGGCGCCTCGGCCCCGGAAATCCTGGTCAACGAAGTCGTGGACGCCTTTCGCGCCCGCTATGACGTCACTGTGAAACTGGTTGAAACCGCCAAGGAATCGGTGGAGTTCAAAGTGCCGCGGATATTCCGGGAAAAAGCGCTTGCCTGACCTCTACGCCTATACCGACGGGGCCTGTTCCGGCAATCCGGGCCCCGGTGGCTGGGGCGCGCTTCTTGTCGCCCGCAACGGCGAATCCACAATCAAAACCCGCGAACTCATGGGCGGCGAAGCCTTAACCACCAACAACCGCATGGAACTGATGGCCGCAATATCGGCACTCGAAGCGCTCAAGCGTCCGTCAACGCTGACCCTGATCACCGACTCTGCCTATGTTAAAGACGGCATCACGCAATGGATTCACGCCTGGAAACGCAAGGGCTGGACCAAGAAGGGCGGGCTGAAAAACGCCGACCTGTGGCAAAGGCTGGACGCCGCCAACCAGCAACATGAGGTCAACTGGCAATGGGTCAAAGGCCACGCTGGCCACCCGGAAAACGAACGCGCCGATCAGCTGGCGCGTCACGGAATGGCAAGCTTCAAGCTTCTGAAATCACTGCCTGGCGATGAACTTCTGATACAGCCAGATCAGCAGCACAGCCCCCAGGACCGCGCCGACAAAGCCTGACAGCATGGTGAAGGCGCTGGTCAGAAACCGGATGATCACCCCACCCGCCAAAGCGCCCAGCACCCCCACGGCAATCGTCTGGGGCACCCCCAGATCCAGCTTCATCATCCGCGTGGCAATAAACCCGGCCGCGGCACCCACCAGAATCAGCAGCAATATACCCACCAGAGCCTCCTTTGCAGCTTTCCGCCTGATATGGGCATGATCGCGGGAAATTGAAACCTGTCCAGCCAAAGCCGGCTTATCCTGCGTCCTTTCGGTCTGAACCGGGGAATTCGACAATGGCCAATCCGCAGCAGGGCGTAACCCAAGCCATGATTGCCCTTTATGACGAATTCACCCATCTGACGCTCGATCGGCGCGGTTTCATGGAAAACTTGGCCAAACTCGCGGGTGGAACCGCAGCGGCGGCGGCAATAGCGCCCTTGCTCGCCGCCAGTCAGGCCGCCGCCGCGATCATTGCCGAAGACGACGGCCGGATCGTCACCTCGCGGCTGACTTATCCGGGTGGCAGCGGCGAAATGACCGGCTATGTAGCCCTGCCGGCCGCACCGGCTGGCCCGCTTGGCACCGTCATCGTCGTCCACGAGAACCGCGGGCTCAACGCCCACATTCAAGACGTCGCCCGCCGCACCGCCGTGGCCGGCTTCGCCGCCCTCGCCCCCGATTTCCTGACACCCTCTGGCGGCACGCCAGCGAACGAGGATACCGCCCGCGACATGATCTCCGGGCTTGATCGCGCTGCGACGCAAGCCAACCTTGTCGCCAGCGCGGCCTTTCTGCGGGACCATCCGGCCGGCAACGGTATGGTCGGCGTCGTCGGCTTTTGCTGGGGTGGCGGCATGGCCAACGTGCTGGCTGTCGCCGATCCGAACCTGAATGCCGCCGTGGCTTTTTACGGTGCGCAGCCCAACGCTGCCGCCGTGCCGGCGATCAAAGCCGCGCTGATGCTGCATTACGCCGGGCTTGATGATCGTATCAACGCCGGCATCGACGCTTACAAAACCGCCCTCGATGCCGCAGGCATCCGCTACCAGCTGCACCTGTATCCCGGCGTCAACCACGCCTTCCACAACGACACATCCGAGGCGCGCTACAACGCCGAAGCAGCAAATCTGGCATGGGCAAGGACCATGGCGTTTTTTGCCACCGAGCTGGCGTCAGCTTAAAGTCGCGCCCGCCACGATCGGAAAACCGCGCTGAAATTCACCCGCCGCCATTGCGGCCCTGCCGTCGCGCTGCAACCGCAACAGGCGAACCGCACCGGTTCCGCAGGCCACGGTCAAATCGTTCGCCAGCGCCCGCCCCGGCTGACCGTCACCGGGTGCGCGTTCCGACAGCAAAACCTTCACGCGCTGACCGTCCGCCATTGTCCATGCCCCCGGAAACGGCGACAGGCTGCGAATATGCGCATCGACATCGACCGCCGGTCGTGTCCAGTCAATCCGTGCCTCGGCCTTGTCGATCTTCCTGGCATAGCTGACGCCGTCCAAAGGTTGCGCCAGTGCCGGTATTGGCAATTCCGCCAGTGTCCTGACAATCAGACCCGCCCCCATCGCCGCCAGCCGATCGTGCACCGACCCGTATGTATCGCCCGCGGCAATCGCTGTTGCCTCGCGCACCAACACCGGTCCGGCATCCAGCGCCGCTTGCATCTGCAGGATGCATACGCCGGTTTCCCTGTCACCCGCCATGATCGCCCGCTGGATCGGCGCGGCGCCGCGCCAGCGCGGCAACAGCGAGGCATGGATGTTCAGACAGCCGCGCCCGGGTGAATCCAGGATACTCTGCGGCAGGATCAGGCCATAGGCCACCACTACTGCGATTTCGGCATGCAAGGCCGCGAATTCGTCCCGATCCGCCTGATCTTTGAAACTGCCCGGCGTCCGAACCGCCAGGTGCATGTCCAGTGCCCGCATATGCACCGGCGACCGACGCTCGGCCTGTCCGCGTCCGGCCCGACGCGGCGGCTGTGTATAAACCGCAATGATTTCATGCCCTGCCGCCGCCAACGCCTCCAGAATCTGGACCGAAAATACCGGCGTTCCCATGAAGATGATGCGCATGGGCCCGAATTTCCCTACAACTGCTCGGCCGCCCGCTCGCGCTTCAGTTTTTTCATCTTTTTGGTGATGATCGAGCGTTTCAGCGCCGACAGGTGATCGAGAAACATTTTGCCGTTAAGATGGTCTATTTCATGCTGGATGCATTTTGCCGCCAGCCCTTCGAAGGTTCCGGAATGCTCGGCGCCATCGCGGCCATGCCATTGGATCGTCACCGAACCGGGACGGGTGACATCCTCATAAAAGTCGGGTACCGACAAGCATCCTTCCTCGGCTTCGATCAATTCCTGCCCGAGCGCCACGACTTCGGGATTAATCAACACCATCGGCTCGGGCTTGGCATCTTTTGGCGCGCAATCCATGACAAACAGCCGTGTCAGCACCCCGACTTGCGGCGCTGCCAGACCGACTCCCGGCGCGTCATACATCGTCGCCAGCATGTCGTCGGCCAAAGCGCGCACCCCGGCGTCGATCTTGCCGACCGCATCGCAAACCTTCTTCAGGCGCGGGTCCGGGTACCAGAGAATATCACGAATGCCCATGCCGAGCGATGTATGCGAACAATTCTTGTGCTGCAAGCGCCCGCAAATGCGGTTAAGAGCTGATCGCCAAATGCAACAGGATACCGGCCATGTCTTTTGATTTCGATACCCCCATCGACCGCCGCAATACCAATTGCGCCAAATGGGACATGATGGAACATCTTTTCGGGGTCCCGAGCGAATCCGGCCTGCCAATGTGGCTGGCCGACATGGATTTCCTGCCGCCGCCAGCGGTCAACGAGGCGCTGCGGGCTGCGGTCAAGCACGGCGTCCATGGTTATTTCGGCGACGACAGCGCGCATAAGTCGGCAATCGTTGACTGGATGCAATTTCGTCATGGCTGGACTGTCGATCCGGATTGGATCACCACGGTGCCTGGGTTGGTTGCGGGCGTGGCCCTGTGCCTGCAAGCGTTTACCCAGCCCGGTGACGGCGTCGTCCTGTTGACGCCGGTTTATCACGCTTTCGCCCGCGTCATCAAAGCCAACGGGTGCAAAGTTGTCGAATGCCCGATGCCCATTTCGGACGGTCGCTACCGAATTGATCTTGAGGCGGCAGCGCAACACCTGACCGGCCGCGAACGCGTTCTCATCTTATGCTCGCCGCACAATCCGGGCGGATGTGTCTGGACCCGGGCGGAACTGCGGGCAACCGCCGACTTTGCCGCGCGACACGGGCTGATCATCCTGTCGGACGAAATCCATGCCGATTTGGTGTATCCCGGCCACAAGCACACGATCCTTGCGCTGGCCGCGCCGGAACATGTTGGCCGGATCGTCACGCTGACCGCCGCGACCAAGACCTTCAACCTGGCTGGAATCCTGACCGGCAATGTCATCATCCAGGACACGACACTGCGCCAAAAGTTCTTGGCCAGGATGGTCGCCAATGGCGTCGGGTCCAATCGACTCGCGGTCCTTATGGCAACCGCCGCATACCGCGAAGGGGCAGATTGGCTTGATGCACTCATACTTTATCTCGACGGCAACCGGAAATTGCTGGACACCGGCCTGCACACAATACCTGGGTTCCGGTCGATGCCTCTGGAGGCAACCTATCTGGCCTGGGTCGATCTGACCGGTACCGGAATGACGGACAAGGAAACGACCGAACGCATGCAAAGGACTGCGGGTATCGTCGCCAGCCCCGGACCGAGTTTTGGCCCGGGTGGTGCCGGTCACATCCGTCTGAATTTCGCCATGCGACGGCAAATGCTGCAAAACGCCGTTGAACGAATGCAAACCGCTTTCTCAGACCGGCTATAGTCGTTACACGGTGTCTTCGCGGTGCGTCTGCCCCCCGATTCACACCCACAAGGATCATCCCGTGCCCCAGCAGGCCGAACCCATTCGCCCAGTCTGGCTAGACAGCCGGACCCCGCCACATATCTTCACCTTGGTGGCGATGACGGGGCTTGGGGCATGGACGATGAATGTCTTTCTGCCATCGCTTCCCGCGATTGCCAGGCACTATGACGCTGATTACGCGCTCGTCCAGCTGACGATTTCTGGCTATCTGGGAATCACGGCGCTGCTGCAACTGTTTTTCGGTCCGCTCTCGGATCGGTACGGCCGGCGCCCGGTCCTGCTCGGCGCATTGTCAATTTTTTTGGTGGCGACACTCGGCTGTGCTCTGGCGCCCGACATCCAGACCTTTCTGGCGTTTCGCATGCTGCAAGCCTCGGTTGCCGCCGGGATGGTTCTGTCGCGCGCGATCGTGCGCGACATGGTCGCCAGGGATCAGGCCGCCAGCATGATCGGTTATGTCACCATGGGCATGGCCATTGTTCCGATGATCGGACCGGCGATCGGCGGTTTTCTTGACCAGAATTTCGGCTGGCAGGCCAGTTTCTATGCGACCTTGCTGTTCGGAATTGTCACTCTTGCCATGGCCTGGGGCGATTTGGGAGAAACCAATGCCAACCGGTCTGCCAGTTTCACCGAGCAATTCCGCGCCTATCCCGAACTGCTGCGTTCGCGCCGGTTCTGGGGCTATTCGCTGACTGCAGGTTTCGCTTCCGGCGCTTTCTTCGCTTTCCTCGGCGGCGCACCCTATGTAGCCACCGAGATTCTGGCCATGAGTCCCACACAGCTCGGCCTCTACATGGGCGTGATCGCGCTGGGTTACCTGCTTGGCAATTTCCTGTCCGGGCGATTCTCCCGTCGGTTCGGGGTGAACCGGATGATGCTTGCGGGCGGCGCGACGACAACCTTTGCCATGCTGTTGGCTTTGACATTGTTCGGCCTCGACCTTCAACATCCGATGGCCTTTTTTGGTTCGTTCTTCTTCATGGGCGTGGGCAACGGCCTGACCTTGCCGAACGCCAACGCCGGCATCGTTTCGGTCCGTCCGCAACTTGCTGGCAGCGCCTCCGGCCTTGGCGGCACGATCATGATTGGCGGCGGCGCCATATTGTCAGCGATAACCGGTACCCTGCTTGGCCCGGATACCGGTATCTGGCCGCTTTTGTGGATGATGCTTGCCAGCGCTCTCGCGGGCCTGGCAGCGACGCTTTGGGTGATCGCCGTAGAGAAAACCCTTCCGAACCGCCAATAATGGCCCGACCGGGCAAGCGCGGCCGCTAAGTGGCCCGGGTCATCCGATCCATGACTTTGCGACCGAACAGACTGGCAACCAGATCGACCAGCAGCCGGGCCGTGCGACCGCGTTCGTCAAGAAACGGGTTCAGTTCGACCAGATCGAGCGAGGTGACCCGTGCACTTTCATGCAGCATTTCCATGATCAGATGGGCCTCGCGAAACGTCGCCCCACCCGGCACAGTGGTGCCGACCGCCGGGGCGATTGCCGGATCGAGGAAATCGACATCAAGGCTGACGTGCAGCGCACCATCCGCTTCGGCGACGCGGTCGAGAAACGCGCGCAGCAATCCAACGACGCCGGTTTCGTCGATGGCACGCATATCATGCACGGTTACGCCTCGGCTGACCAACCCGTCGTGTTCGGCTTCATCGACCGAACGAATCCCCATCATGCAGATATCGGACGGAGCAATCGGCGCCACCGGGACGGGAAAATGGCCCTCGAATCCCGCTTGCCCGCTGAAATAGGCGACGGGCGTTCCGTGCAGATTGCCGCTTTCGGTGGACTCAAGCGTGTGAAAATCCGGGTGCGCATCCAACCACAGAACAAACTGCCGCCGACCGGCTTCAGCGGCGTGTCGGGCGACGCCCGGAACTGTACCTGTCGAAATACTGTGATCCCCGCCAAGAAATATCGGCAAATTGCCGGCTTTCATTGCCGCATAGCCCGCCTGTTCCAGGGTCTCTGCCACGGCGATCGTTTCGGCAAGATCGTGCACCGCGATGTTGTCGTGCCGACGCTTTTCGTAAGTGGAAAACGGAATATCGCCCGAATCCCGCACCGAACGGCCAAGTGACCTTATCGTTTCCGCGATGCCCGCAGTGCGCAGTGCCGCCGGACCCATGACGCAGCCGGGCTGGCTCGCACCGGTTTGAACGGCTGCGCCGATAAGGATACACGACTGATTTGCCACAACGGCCCCCATTTCATTCTACGCCGAACTCATAAAGTGCAGTTTTGGCACTGGAAAGTCGAAGTTTTGCGCCATTTCGCTCGGTATTTTTACATTATGGTAAATGAAAATGACATAATGCTCATCATGGATACCACCGACACAACGATCATCCGGATTCTGCGCCGCAACGGCCGCGCCTCGATTTCAGATATGGCGCTCGAACTCGGTCTGTCCCGCGCGACTGTGCGTGCGCGCATCGAAAAGCTCGAACAAAGCGGCGAAATTTCCGGTTACTCGGTCGTGATGCGCGGCGATCTGGAAGATTTTCCGGTACGGGCAATCATCTTGATCGCCCTGGAAGGGCGCGGGTTTGACCGGGTTCTGGGCCGCCTGGCTGCACTGATCGAAGTGCGGACACTGCACACGACGAACGGCAAATGGGACATCATCATCGAAATCGACGCGCAAAGTCTGCCGGAACTGGACGATGTCCTGCGCCGCATCCGGCTGATCGACGGAATCACCACCAGCGAAACCAATGTCCTGCTGACAACCCGGCGCAGTGCGGCAACTGCCACGGCCTGAACCGGCAAGCCACCCCGCGTGTTGCATTCTCGCAGCCGCTGGACCATATCTCAGGCCTGACCATCTTGGGGGCGTAATGCAGAACTACCTCGATTTTGAACGCGACCTGGCCGAAATCGAAGGCAAAGCCGAAGAGTTGCGGGCGCTGGCAAAAAAGAATCCTGAAATGGATGTGACCAAGGAAGCGAGCGCGCTGGACAAGAAAGCCGGCGAACTGCTGCGAGTCCTCTATAAGGACCTGTCGCCCTGGCGAAAATGCCAGGTGGCCCGCCACCCTGACCGGCCGCACTGCAAGGACTATATCGAGGCGCTTTTCACCGAATTCACGCCGTTGGCCGGTGATCGCAATTTCGCTGACGATCTGGCCGTCATGGGCGGGCTCGCCCGCTTCAACGACCAGGCCATCGTCATCATCGGCCACGAGAAAGGTCACGACACCAAGACCCGCATCGAACGAAATTTCGGCATGGCCCGACCGGAAGGCTATCGCAAGGCCGTTCGCCTGATGGACCTTGCCGACAGGTTCGATCTTCCGGTGATCACATTGATTGACACTGCCGGCGCTTATCCGGGCAAAGGCGCCGAAGAGCGCGGCCAGTCCGAGGCCATTGCGCGATCGACCGAGAAATGCCTGCAGATCGGTGTTCCGTTGATCTCGATTATTATCGGTGAAGGCGGCTCGGGTGGAGCCGTCGCTTTCGCCGCCGCCGACCGGCTGGCCATGCTCGAACATTCGATCTATTCCGTTATTTCGCCCGAAGGCTGTGCGTCGATCTTGTGGAAGGACTCCAACAAGATGGTCGAGGCTGCCGAAGCCTTGCGCCTGACCGCGCAGGATCTGAAAAAGCTGGGCGTCGCCGACCATATCATTCCCGAACCCGTCGGCGGCGCGCAGCGCCATCCGAAACAGGCTATCGAGGCGGTCGGCAAAGCGATTGAAAAGCTGCTGGGCGAGGTGAAAGGCAAGAAGCGCGAGGATTTGCGGAAAGAGCGGCGGAAGAAGTATTTGGAGATGGGGTCAAAGGCGCTGGCGGCGTAGGGGGGCTCGCACTGGCCGTTCAAGCGCTGCCCGCGGAGCAGGTGGGGTACGAAGTGTGTGAGGTTAGGGACAAAGCTGCTATTCTTCGTAGTTTGGCTGGAGAACGACAATGAAAGTGACTTTCCGAGAATTTCAAGGATTCCATAATCCACCGGCTATTCCAGTGCGGCCCATTACAATTCTTGTCGGAGAAAATAGTGCTGGCAAGAGTTCCTTCCTTGCGGGACTTAAATATTTGCTAGACTTCTTGTCCGGCGAGGGCGAGGCAAACTTCGGCAATTATATACTTGTTAAACCGAAATGTCGCGCATTCAAATCGACGACAAAAAAGAATGTTGTCGGCGATTTGTTAAGAATTCACGGAAACTGAATTGAACGCTTTTGGAGTTACGCCTTGAATGTGTGGAATTCGTAATTCCTTTATTGATCTTGTCTATCCTTCACCCTTCCTTAACCCACCCCACCCATCCTCGCCCCCAGCAATCGCCCCCTTGACTGTCCATACATCCGTACATACAATTCATGTAATTCGACTGGGACGATGAGGGTGTAGGGTGCGCATTTTGCGCACCGATGTGGCCATTACTTCCGTTGATTGGTGCGCAATATGCGCACCCTACCCGGCACCAAAATCCGCCCGATCAGCGCCCGTTACATGCATTCCACAGAGGTGCTCCGCTATGAAAACAGTTCCCATCCTGAAGACTGACGGCGAAGCCGAAGCTTTCCTATCCCAAGACCTGTCCAACCTCGACTTCACCCGGTTCCGTAAAATCAACTGGGAAGCCCAACCCAAAACAGCCCGCATCAACATGCGCCTGCCCCAAAAGCTGATGGATGCCCTAAAGGCCCGCGCCACCGAACGCGGCATCCCCTACCAACGCCTCATCCGCGAAGCGATTGAACGCGACCTTACCCGGCGCTGACAACCCCGCCCACAAACCCCGCTTCCCTCATCAGCCGATTGGAGTTCTCCTCAACAATCGGTTCAATCTTCGCCATAAATTCCTCGATCGGCAGCCCCGCAGGAATCACCGGCAGATATTCCACCACCGCCAGCCCCGACCTGCGATACCAACTGCGCCGCGCCCACAGCACACCCACATTGGTCGCGGCCGGAACGCAGGGCAGGCCGCTGCGTGAATACAAGACACCAGCACCGATTTTATAGGTCAGATGTGCTCCGGGCAGAACCCGCGTGCCTTGCGGATAGATGACCAGCTGTCCCTTATCGCCCGATTCTGCGGATACCTTGTCGACCATCGATTTCATCGCCGCCGATTTTTGACCTCGTCTCACCGGGGCCGAGCCAATACGCATCGCATAGGCGCCGATAACCGGGGCCCACTTCAGTTCGTTCTTCATGATAAATTTCACGCGCGGCAGGTAATAGGCGTGCATCATGATATCCAGAAACGACTGATGCTTTGAACAGACGATCACCTCGTCCAGCGGAATCGTACCGCGAATTTCGACCCGGATTCCACACAGCACCCGAAGAACGAAAAATATCCATCGGCAATAGACCTTGATGCCGCGATAGGCACCATCGCGAGACCACAGCGCCGCCGGAGCAAAAATGATGCCCAGAACCAGCATCGAAAGATACAGGATCAAGTCGAACAGAATTGATCGCAGCAGGGTCATGGCAAACGTTTCAGGTTGCGCAACGCCGCGGTTCGCGTTGCCAGGAAGGCAGCCGCTGCGGCAACAACTGGAACAGCCAATGGCAATGTCCAGCCAAAACCCTCAAAACGCAGCGATGGCAGAAATGATCCGGCACTCGCTTGCGGCAGCAAAAGCAAAATTGCCAGACACAGGATTGTGCCGATTATCGCCCCGGCGGCAGCCCGAATGGTAAACCGTCGAACAAATGCCCTGGCGATGAACGTGTCGGTGGCACCGACCAGGCGCAATGTGCCGATGACTCCGATATTGGCCGCAAGGGCGGTTTGTGCCGCCAAGGTTATGATCGAAAGGAAGGTCGCGCCAATCAGGCCCAGGGCAAGCCAGGTCACCCAACGCAATTGATTGGCCGAATTGACCAGAGGAAGACGCCAACGATCGTGGTCATCCCAGACTGCACCGGGTGCTTCGGCGCCAAGACGCAGTAAAAGTCCGCCAATGTCCGGTCCGTTCCCCGATTCAGTCACTTCGACGATGCCCGGCAAGGGCAGTGACGCGGCCGGAAAATCGCCTCCTATCCACGGTTCCAGAAGGTGCAATTTCTCGGCCTGGCCGAC
>JAYTCN010000428.1:0-3022 GCA_043736475.1 Paracoccaceae bacterium | reverse complement strand
ACGCGTGGGAACCCTCCTCGACGCATTCAGCCCCGAGGAGTGCAAAAATTACCTCCGCCATGCTGGATATGTATCCGTCTAAGTCAGACGCGCTCTAGCGCCCGTGCCCGCACCTGGGCGGGCGGATTGCCGGCGTTGTTCACCCCGTCACCGGCAAAATCCACCACTCTGCGCTCGCAGCGCGGTGCCCGGTCCAATAGCGTGACCATTGCCGCCAGAGCTTCGCCGACTGCCGTATCCGATTTCTCGAATGGCCGCGACAACAGGCTGATCCGCAGGCGCAAAGCGTCCATTTCGAACCGATTGCGCACCTGCAGCCAATCCAGCGAAACCTCCTGTTCGCCCGGGCCGGACCATTGCACAACCGCAATCGCTGCCTGCGCCGCGATAAGCGCCTCGGCAATATCGGGGTCGGCAAAGGCTTGCGCCATGCCGTGTGCCTGCAAATCATACTCGCTGGCGTCGATCGAATTGGACACATCGACCCCCAGAACCAGCGCGATGTCGCAAGCGCGCGTCGGCCCGGTCCAGAACAGCACTGCCAGTGCCAGCCACCGCATCATGACCCCGGCCTGGTGACTTCGTTGATCAGCTTGCGCTTGATGGCGCGGGGATAATCTTCGTAATCCGTCGCCGTCAGCACGAAACTGCCGAAACCGCCGATGACATTGGCCTGGTAATATTCGGTTATGCTGACAATCGCCCCCTCGATGGCGATGCCGTTGATAATGAATCCCTGCGCCACCAGTTCGTCGCGCACCACCCAGGCGCGCGGTCCGTCGTTGCCTGGCCCGTCGCCGGATATGTCGATCACCTTTCGCTCGCAGGCCGGGGCTACGGCAAAATATTCGCCCGCGAAGCGCAGCGCCGCGCCGACGGCGGTAAACGACGCCCGCCATTCGCGCTTGGCGGCGCGGACCTGGCCGGCGAATTCGATCAGAGCGCCATCCCCGGTCATCTGCGTCCAGGGCGCGATCACGGCCTGCTGGCCGGTCGCGCTCCACTCGATCAGGGTCAGTGCCGCCTGCTCGGCAATCATGGCGTCGCGCACTGTCGGGTCGAGCAGGGCGTCGGCCAGCCCCTGCATCTGCAAGTCAAATTCCGCTTCGTTGATCGAGCCCGAGACATCGACGATCAGCGCCAGCGCCACACCGCAGGCGGCGGATGCCGGGACCGGAAACACCAGCAACCCGATCAGCAATGCTTTCATCAGGACCCCGGCCTGGTGACTTCGTTGATCAGCTTGCGCTGGATGGCGCGCGGATAATCGGCATAGTCGCGCGCCGTCAGCACGAACGATCCCTTGCCGCCGATGACGTGGCTCTTGAAATATTCGGTCAGCCCGGCCTCGGCCCCTTCGATGGCAATGCCGTTGATGACAAACCCCAGCGCCAGCAACCGGTCACGCTCGGCCGTCACGCTGGTGCCCTCGTTGGCTTCGCCGTCGCCCGACACGTCGATCACCCGGCGCTCGCACAGCGGCGCTTCGGCGAAATAATCACCGGTGAAGGCCAGGGCCGAGCCGATTGCCGTCGAATAATGCTGCCAGACCCGCTCCGCCGCCAGCACCTGTTCGGCAAACCCGGTGATCGCTGGGTCGCTGTCCATCACCGTCCACGGTACCACGACCTCCTGCCGCGAGGCGCCCGACCACTGGATCAGGGTCAGCGCCGCCGCCTCGGCCAGCAGCGCCTCGCTGACCAGAGCGTCCTGCAGGGCATCCGCCGTGCCCTGCATCTGCAACTCGAACTCGCCCTGCGACACCGAACCCGAGACATCGATGATCAGCGCCAGCGCCACGCCGCAATCGGCCCGCAGCGGGCAGGCGGTCAGCATGAGCAGCGCCAGCGCCTTTACCAACGCCCACCTACCAATGGCCAATGTTCCCCATGCTTTTCCACGGCTCCGCCGGGGTCAGCGCCGGACCGTCTTGCAACAGTTCGATCGACACGTTGTCGGGCGAGCGCACGAAGGCCATGTTGCCGTCGCGCGGCGGGCGGTTGATCACCACGCCGGCCTTTTGCAGCTCGGCGCATTTATCGTGGATATTGGCCACGGCATAGGCGAGATGGCCGAAATGCCGCCCGTCCGACGGCAAGCCGGTATCACCGTCCCAATTATAAGTCAGCTCGATCGGGCAGTCGGGCTGGCCTTCCGGGGCGAGGAATACCAGGGTGAACCGCCCGCCCTCGTTCTCGATCCGCCTTGTTTCCTTCAGCCCCATCAGGTCGCGCCAGAAATGCAAGCTGGCCTCAAGGTCTTTGACCCGGATCATGGTGTGCAAGTACTTCATCTTCATATTGCGGTTTCCCTGTTATGACTGCCAACATATAGTGGAATGCGATTCCCCGAAATGCGGGGCTTACAGGTGATCTTATGCCATTGACCCCCGAACAACAGTCCGAAATCGACGAGGCCCGCGCGGTTGTGAACACCACCCGCCGCGCCGTCGCGCCCGGCATGGAAAACCATCTCTATGTCGCCCATCCGGTGCTCGACCACGGGCTGGTCCGGGTGGTCGACTACATGGGCGACGATGCCGCCATCACCCAGGCGGCGCGGGTTTCCTATGGCCGCGGCACCAAGGCGGTCTCGAGCGACGAGGGCCTGATCCGCTATCTGATGCGGCACTGGCACTCGACCCCGTTCGAGATGTGCGAGGTCAAGTTCCACGTCAAACTGCCGGTGTTCGTCGCCCGCCAGTGGATTCGCCACCGCACCGCCAACGTCAACGAATATTCGGCGCGGTATTCGATCCTCGACCGCGAATTCTACATCCCGGCGCCGGAACATCTGGCGGCGCAGTCGAGCGTCAACAGCCAGGGCCGGGGCGAGGTGCTGGCCGGGGACGAGGCCGCGAGGGTGCTGGAGATTCTGAAGGAGGATTCCACCCGCGCCTATGACCATTACCAGGACATGCTGAGCCAGGACGGCCAGCAGGGCCTCGCCCGCGAACTCGCCCGGATGAACCTGCCGGCCAATATCTATACCCAATGGTATTGGAAGGTCGACCTGCACAACC
>JAYTCN010000427.1:0-17273 GCA_043736475.1 Paracoccaceae bacterium | reverse complement strand
GCCCAGAGGCCAGCCGCGATCACCACGTGTTCGGCGTGAATTGGATCGCCGTCGGTGGTAATGTCCCAGCTTGCATCGGCGCGCTGGGTCAGCGCCGTGACTCTGGTCCGCAGGACAATTTCCGCCCCACCCAGTTTGGCGGCCCTGGCGTAAGCGTGGGTGGTACCGTAAGGGTCGAGGTGGCCGTCCAGCGGGTCGTACAAACCGCCAACGATGCCGTCAACATTGGTAATCGGCGAGCGGCGTTTGATCTCATCCGGTCCGATGATTTCGGTATCGAGCCCCATGTAGCGGTGCTTGGCCCGCTCCGCCTTGAGATAGTCAAGCCGGTCGCCGGTGGTGGCGACAGTGATGCCGCCGACGTGGTGCAGACCGCAGGACTGGCCGGTCAGCTTTTCAAGTTCATCATACAGACGGATTGTATACCCCTGCAGAGCCGCCATGTTGGTGTCGGAATTGAGGGTGTGAAATCCCCCCGCCGCGTGCCAGGTCGAACCGGATGTCAGTTCGGAACGTTCAACCAGCAAGATATCGGTCCAACCTTGCTTGGTCAGGTGATACAGCACCGAACAGGCGACGACGCCGCCGCCGATGACAACTGCGCGGTAGGATTTGGACATGATGCTGGAACTCCGCCGGTTTTGCACAGATGACCGGGTTCGCAGGCGAATGCCAAGCATGATTGCGGCAGGTGAGGGTCGTTTTTGGATAGTAGCGCGGTTGAGGGCCGACAGGCTTTGCTAGTCAGTGAATTCAGCAAGTAAGGACGAGAGCGTAGCGGCGTCGGGGCGAATGATCTGAAGTTCACGGTCGGAGTGATAGCCGTAGCCGCGCGCGTTTCGTAAAGGGTCGGGCGGCCGGCTGATCGGCCCTTTGATTCCCTTGTCAGCCGTCAGGAAACGTTTGCAATTGAAATTCAATGCCGTAGCAATGTGGATGGCGTCGGGCAGTTTCAAGCCCCGTTTTCGGGCGCGCAGGGCCGCCGCAACATTTGTTGTCATTTGGTCGACAGGTAAAATTCCCAACATTCCGCCCTCAATGAGCAAACTGTCATAAAGGGCAAGGAGGTCGTCATTCTGATTCCGGATCGGATGAACCAAAACCTCGGCCCGGGTCAGTTCGCTCGTCACGAAGCGCGTTTGGTCGGAATTGTCCGCCCTGACGACGACTGGTCAGGGCACGTCGTTCGGCCTGTGCCCCCTCGTACATTCTGACCAGAATGTTCGTATCGACGTAGACACGGCCGAAGTCAGCCACTAATCTTCCCATTCGTTGCGGAGTTTCCGTATCCGCGCCACCGCTTCACGTTCCGAGACCGGGCGTTTCCCTGCCCTAGCCTTGTCGATCATTGACGTGAGATCATCGAGTGTCAGGCGCTTCCTGGGGGCTTCCTCCACTTCAACCGCCAGCGTCACCAAAGCCGAGGCGTCGATGTCGCCACGTACATCATCTGGCAGCTTGGATGCAGGGTAGTGTTTGCGGACGATGCGGTTCATGGGTTCGCTCCGGTCATGCAGGTATTCCGTCAATCATACGTGAGCGTGAGCCATCGGTCAAACAAGGCGCAAAGGGGTTAAAGGTCGATTAACAGTGCCTCACGTTTCATGTCAGTCAGGTTTCATTGACCAAAACCAGTGGAAACTGGTAAAATACCGGCCTAGAGAAATGGCAGGCAGGTTGAAAACAAGAAATTATTGGAGTGTGTTTATGTGCGGCATCGTCGGCATTTTAGGCAAACAGGACGCAGCACCGCTGATTTTGGACGCGCTGAAGCGGCTGGAGTATCGGGGCTATGACAGTGCCGGAATAGCGACTTTGGATAACGGCGGCCTGGTGCGCCGGCGCGCCGTCGGCAAATTGTCGGCCCTGACCGAGTTGCTGGGCCAACAGCCTTTGAGCGGATCGCTTGGCATTGGTCATACCCGCTGGGCTACGCATGGGGTGCCGAATGAAGTGAATGCGCATCCGCACAAGGCGGGCCCGGTGGCTGTGGTTCATAACGGCATCATCGAGAATTACCGCCAGCTGCGCGACGAATTGGTGGCGGTCGGTCGCGTTTTCGAGACCGAAACCGATACCGAAGTCATCGCCCATCTTTGTGCGCGCCTGATCGCGTCAGGCTTGTCGCCGCAAGATGCGGCGGCGGCAACGCTGGCGCGGCTGGAAGGGGCGTTCGCGCTGTGTTTCATTTTCGAGGGCGAGGCCGATCTGATGATCGCCGCCCGCCGGGGTTCGCCTTTGGCAATCGGGCACGGCAAAGGCGAGATGTTCGTCGGGTCCGACGCCCTGGCTCTGGCGCCCCTGACCAACAGGATCACCTATCTGGAAGAAGGCGACTGGGCGGTGCTGACCCGCGAGGGCGTGACCATTCATGATGCGTTCGGCAATCTGGCAAATCGCGAATTGCGGATCGTGAATGTCGATCAGGTGGTGGTCGACAAGGGCACCCACCGGCACTTCATGGCCAAGGAAATACACGAGCAGCCGACCGTCATGGCCTATGCCCTGAGCCACTATCTGACCCCGGACCGGCTGGAGGTAAAGTCGCCGCAAGAGGCGTTGGATTTCAGCAAACTCGATCGTCTGGTCCTCGTCGCCTGTGGCACTGCCCATTTTGCCTGCCACGTGGCGAAATACTGGTTCGAACGCTACGCCAGAATCCCGGTCGAAATCGATGTGGCCTCAGAATTCCGCTACCGCGAGCCACCGATGAACGGGCGTGAAGCCGCGGTTTTTGTCAGCCAGTCGGGCGAAACGGCCGACACATTGGCGGCATTGCGCTATGCCAAACACAAAGCCGCCCAGGTCATATCCGTCGTCAACGTGCAGGAAAGTTCGATCGCGCGCGAGGCCGATGTGGTGTTGCCGATTTTCGCCGGCGCCGAAATCGGCGTTGCCTCGACCAAGGCGTTTGTCTGCCAGTTGTCGGTATTGGCGGCTTTGGCCTTGCTGGCGGGCCGTCAGCGCGGCGTTCTGGATCCGGAAACCGAACAGCGGCTGGTTGCCGCTTTGGCCGGATTGCCGAAGCAATTGGTCAAGGCACTTGCCCTGGAAAGCGAAATTGCCGGTATCGCCCGCGACCTGGCCAAGGCGCGCGACATATTGTTCCTTGGCCGCGGGCCGATGTATCCGCTGGCGCTGGAAGGAGCGCTGAAACTGAAGGAGATCAGCTATATCCATGCCGAAGGCTATGCCAGCGGCGAGCTGAAGCACGGGCCGATCGCCTTGATCGACGACAACGTGCCGGTGATCTGTTTCGCGCCGGTTGACCCTTTGTTCGACAAGAGCGTGTCGAACATGCAAGAGGTGATGGCACGGCGCGGCAAGGTGCTGCTGGTATCCGACGCCGCCGGAATTGCCAAAGCCGGAACGGGAACGTGGAAAACCCTGACCATGCCGACTGTCGATCCGTTCGTGGCCCCGATCCTGTATGCCGTGCCCGCACAGTTGATCGCCTATCACACAGCGGTCGAAAAGGGCACGGACGTGGACCAGCCGCGCAATCTGGCGAAATCGGTGACGGTGGAATAGCTGCGCCAGTTGACGCCAGCAGCGTTCTGGCTAGGTTGCATGCCAAAGCATACCAACCAGCAGGACAAGCGGCATGAAAGCGGAAATCGGCCTGATCGGCCTTGGCACCATGGGTTCGAATCTGGCGCTGAATATTGCCGAAAAAGGCTTTCCGGTCGCGGTGTTCAACCGCTCGCCGGGCCGGACTGACGAGTTCATGGCCCAAGCCGGCAAACTGGCCTCGCATCTGACCCGCTGCAACTCGCTGGCCGAACTGGCGGCGGCGATCAAACCACCAAGGCCGGTCATCATCATGGTGCAGGCGGGCGCCGCCGTGGATGAGCAGATCGCGCAACTGCGCGGGCATCTGGCGGACAACGACATCATCATCGACGCCGGCAATGCCAATTTCCGCGACACTTTGCGGCGTTTCACGGCGCTGGACGGTTCGGGGCTGACCTTCATCGGCATGGGGGTTTCCGGCGGGGCCGAAGGGGCACGGCACGGGCCGTCGATCATGGTCGGGGGAACGCCGCAATCCTACGCCCGGGTGTCCAAGGTGCTGACGGCGATTGCGGCCAAGTTCAAGGGCGAAGCCTGTTGCGATTATCTGGGTCGTGACGGGGCCGGGCATTTCGTCAAGACCATCCACAACGGCATCGAATACGGCGATATGCAATTGATCGCCGAGGTCTACGGCATTTTCCGCGATGGGCTGGGGATGACGGCGGCCGAGATTGCGCCGGTCTTTGCCGGTTGGAACAAGGGCAGGCTCGAGTCCTATCTGATCGAGATCACCAGCAAATGTCTGGCGGCAAACGACCCGAAAACCGGCAAGGCAATGGTCGACATGATCCTCGACCGGGCCGGCCAGAAGGGCACCGGCAAATGGTCGGTGATCGAGGCCCAGCAGCTGGGCGTGCCGGCAACGGTGATCGAGGCGGCGGTGGCGGCGCGGTCTTTGTCATCGTTCAAGGACCAGCGGGTGGCGGCCGAGAAACTGTACGGGGCGCTGTCGCCAAAGGTTTTCGGCGACCGGGCGGCGCTGACCGTGGCGCTCGAACAGGCGTTGCTGGCGGGAAAAATCGCCGCCTATGCGCAAGGATTTGCGGTGATGAAAGCGGCCAGCGCCGAATTTGGCTGGGCCTTGCCGATGCCGGTAATCGCGCGCATCTGGCGGGAAGGCTGTATCATCCGCTCGCAATTCCTCGACACCATCGCCGACGCCTTGACCGGGGCACCGGACACCGCCAACCTGCTTGCCGAGCAACATTTTGTCGCGCTGGTAAAGGCCTGCCTGCCGGGGCTGCGCAAAGTGGTGGCCATGGCGGCGGCGCAGGGCCTGCCGGTGCCGGCTTTGGGCGCGGCGCTGGCCTATATCGAGTCCTACCGGCAGGCGAATGGCACCGCCAATCTGGTGCAAGCGCAGCGGGATTTCTTTGGCGAGCACGGGTTTGAGCGGGTGGATGCACCCGGAGCGCATCACGGCCCCTGGGTGGCATGGAAGGCATAGGCAAGCGCGGCTGGCAGAAAATCATGCACCCGGTTTTCTAAACACGCTTTCAGGGCTTGACCGGGCAGGCTGAACTTGCTCAAGTGCGATGCAGCATTTTTACTGCAACGCAACACCTGGAGCGAAAAATGACGCCTGACGCGCAATTTGATTTCCGCCGCTGGTGGCCGGAGACCGCTGAATCACCGCTGCATTACTGGACCTCGCTGTCGCCTTTTGCGCCGGTAATTGGTGTTCGGTGGCGATTTGCCGTTGCCGATTCGGACGCGTTCGCTGCCGAGTCCCCCGCTGATTTCGAGGCTGCCGAATCCGAGCAGCCGGCGGTCAGTGCGATCCTGGACCCGGAGCCGGACCTTTTGCCCAGCCTGCTTTCCGGGCAAGGCGACGCCCTGGCCCAGGACCAGGCCGACGAAGAAACGAACGCCGAAGCCGGGGCGCTTGACCGTGCAGGCGAAACCACCGCGCCCGCGGTCGCTGCCGGAGCGGATGACCTTTGCCGGATCAAGGGGATCGGCGCGAAAATGGCGGCGCGACTGGCCGCGCTTGGTGTCGCCAGGTTCGCTGAAATCGCCGCTTGGGAAGCCAAGGACGTTGCCCATTTCGACGACGTGCTGGCCGGTATTCCGGGCCGGATCCGGCGCGACGACTGGGTCGGCCAGGCGCGGGCGATGGTCTGACTTGCATGCCAAAGGCCCGGAAATGATTCCGGGCCTTGTCTGGTTGCCAAAGCAAGCCGCTTACTGCGGAATATCGCCCTCGATCCCCTCGACATAGAACCCCATGCCGGCAAGCGTGCCGTCGTCGATGACAGCACCAGCCGCCAGGAACTCGGTCCCGTCCTGCTTGTTCATCGGACCGGTGAACGGGTGATAGGACCCGTCGATGATCGAGCTCATCAGCGCTTCGGCTTCGGCCTTTACCTCGGCTGGCACTTTATCGGAGATCGGCGCCATCACCACGCCGCCTTCGGCCATGCCGTCCCAAGTATCGGATTGCGCCCAAGTGCCATCCATCACCGCCTTGACCCGGCGGGTGTAATACGGGCCCCAGTCGTCAATGATCGAAGTCAGGCAAGTATTCGGGCCGAATTTGCCCATGTCAGATGCCTGACCAAAGCTATAGATGCCCTTGGTTTCGGCAATGGCGACCGGCGCGGTCGAATCGGTGTGCTGCATGATCACGTCGCAGCCCTGCTCGATCAGCGCATTGGCGGCATCGGCTTCCAGTTTCGGATCGAACCAGGTGAAGGCCCAGACGATTTTGAACTGCACCGCCGGGTTGGCTTTTTTGGCGTGGAAATAGGCGGCGTTGATGCCCATGATGACTTCGGGGATCGGGAACGAGGCGATATAGCCGACCGTGTTGGTTTTGGTCATCCGGCCTGCGATATGGCCGATGACCGCCCGGCCTTCATAGAACCGGGCGTTATAGGTCGAAACGTTCGGGTGCTCGCGCTTGTAGCCGGTGGCGTGTTCGAATTTCACATCCGGGAATTTGGCGGCGACAGCGTTGGTTGCGTCCATATAGCCAAACGAGGTGGTGAAGATGATATTGGCGCCGTCCAGCGCCATTTGGGTCAGCACCCGCTCGGCGTCGGCCCCTTCGGGAACGCTTTCGACGAACACTGTTTCGACCGAATCACCCAGATCGGCCTCGACTTGCAGGCGACCCTGATCGTGCTGGAAAGACCAGCCAAGGTCGCCAACCGGACCAACATAGATGAAACCGGCCTTGACGCCGCCATGGCTTTCCGCCCGTGCGGCCGAACCCATCGCCAGCATCAGCGCCGATCCGGCGCTGGTTGCCAGGAAATCGCGTCTTTTCATAGATATCACTCCCTTGTTGACCGGTCCGATCTGGCCCGGGTGATTTGTGGCCTCATTGCGAGGCATGGAAACTCTGGCCAAGTGCGGCCGGGGCGTCGCTGCGCGCCCCGCCACGGCGTGCCGAAATGACGACCAGTACCAGTATGGTTATCAGATACGGCGACATCGACAAGTATTCGACCGGAATCGACACCCCGGCGGCCTGCAAATTCAGCTGCAGGATGGTTACCCCGCCAAAAAGATAGGCGCCCATCAGGGCGCGCTGCGGTTTCCACGAGGCGAAGACCACGATGGCCAGGGCAATCCAGCCCGAGCCGGCGGTCATGCCTTCGGTCCATTGCGGCACCCGGACCAGCGAAAGATAGGCGCCGCCGAGGCCGGCCATTGCCCCGCCAAAAGCAATCGCCGCCAGACGTATCGCCACCACCGGATAGCCCAGAGCATGGGCGGCGTCGTGGTTTTCACCAACCGCGCGCAAGATCAGCCCGGCGCGGCTGCGGGTCAGGAAATACCAGGTCAAGGCCACCATCGCCAGCGACACATAGACCATGGCATCGTGGCGGAACAGCACCGGGCCGAGGAACGGCAGGTCCGACAACAGCGGGAATTCCAGTTTTGGCGCCGAGGTGGCCCTGATGCCGGTATAGGACTGGCCGAGCAGGGCCGACAGGCCAAGGCCAAACAAAGTCAGCGCAAGGCCGGTCGCGACCTGATTGGACAACAGGTATTGGGTCAGCAGGCCGAACAACATCGAGATTGCCGCCCCGGCGC
This sequence comes from Paracoccaceae bacterium, assembly GCA_043736475.1. Lineage (GTDB taxonomy): Bacteria > Pseudomonadota > Alphaproteobacteria > Rhodobacterales > Rhodobacteraceae > JANMOK01. The sequence goes on along the minus strand of JAYTCN010000427.1, from coordinate 9,653 downwards.
AGGCTGCGGCGATGAAACCGAGAAACGGCGACCCGCTTTCAACCGCAGCGATAAACCCGGCGATGGCACCGGTAATCATCATGCCTTCGACCCCGAGATTGAGCACCCCGGCACGCTCGGCGACCAGTTCACCAAGCGCCGCCAGAAGAATTGGCGTCGAGGCCACCATCAGGGCGGCCAGCAGCAAGGTGGGCGATATGGCCGAAAGATCCATCATCCCCCCTTGTGCCAAGCCAGCCGGTAACTCGACAAGACGTCAAGCGCGAGCAGAAAGAACAGCAGCATGCCCTGAAACGCCAGAATAGCGGCGGCCGACAGGCCGAGGGATGATTTGGCAATGTCGCCGCCGATATAGGTCAGCGCCATCAGAAGGCCCGCCAGCAAAATGCCCAGCGGATTGAGCCGTCCCAGAAAGGCGACAATGATGGCAGTGAATCCATATCCCTGGTTGAAATCGATCGAGATTTGTCCGGCTGGACCAGTGACCTCAAACAATCCGGCCAATCCGGCCAATGCGCCCGAGAAACCCATGCAGATCAGGATCAGCCGGTCGGGGTTGATGCCGGCAAATCGCGCCGCACGCGGTGCTTGTCCCGACAGGCGGATATCAAAGCCGAGCTGGTGGCGGGCCAGAACAACATAGCCGGCAATGACCGCAATGAGTGCCGCGATCACACCCCAGTGAATTCCGCTGCCGGCCCAAAGTTCAGCGTTGGCGACCGAAGGATACTGCGACAGGTTGCGGCTGCCGGGAAACCCGAAGCCTTCCGGGTTTTTCAACAGGCCCAGCGACATCGACGCCAGAATGTTTTCGGCGACATAGACCATCATGAGCGAGACAAGGATCTCCGAAGTGCCGAACCGGGTGCGCAGCCAGCCCGGGATCAGTGCCCAGACCGTGCCGCCAAACGCGCCACCGGCGATGGCCAGCGGAAACAGCAGCCGGTTTTCGAGCGGATGGACGGCCAGCGCGATCGCCGCACCGGTCAGCGCCCCGATGATATACTGGCCTTCGGCACCGATATTCCAGATACCGGCACGAAAGCCCATGGCCAGACCGGTCGCGATCAGGATCAGCGGCGCGGCTTTGACCGGCAGTTGCGAGCGGTAGTAAAAGGCGTTCTGGCCGAACAAGGGTTCCCAGAATATCGTGCGGATGGCCTCGAACGGATTCTTGCCCATCACGGCGAACAACAATCCGCCGGCGATCATCGTCAGGATTACGGCAATAACCGGTGTGGTGGCCAGCATCAGTGTCGAAGGGGCGCGCCGCCGCTCAAGCCGCAACATGGCCTTGACCTCCCATCAAGAGCCCGATGGATTCGGCCGTCGCCGTGCCGATCGGCCGGGTCGGCGACATCCGGCCACCCGCCAGGACCGCAAAACTGTCGGACAATTCCATCAGCTCGTCGAGGTCCTGACTGATCACAAGCACCGCGGCCCCGTCTTCGGCCAGACTGCGCAGGGCTTGGCGGATCGACGCTGCCGCAGCGGCATCGACGCCCCAGGTCGGCTGGTTGACGACCAGCACGCGCGGGCGCTGCAGCACCTCGCGGCCGATGACGAACTTTTGCAGGTTGCCGCCCGACAGCGAGCGTGCGGTGCTGGCCGGTCCGGGGGTGCGGACATCGAATGTTTTGATGATATTCCGGGCGAAGGCGGCGGTTTGCGGGCGGCGGATCATGCCGCGCGCGGTCAGGTTCTCGCGGGTCTTGCCGGTCAGGAAGGCATTTTCCGCCAGGGTCATGTCGGGCGCGGCGGCGTGGCCGAGGCGTTCTTCGGGGGCGCAGAGCAATCCGCGAGCGCGGCGCTGGTTTGGTCCCGACGCGGCGACGTCCTTGCCGTCAATGATCACCGAACCCGCCGCCGTAAGGCGCTCGCCCGACAGGGCAAGCATCAATTCGTCCTGGCCGTTGCCGGCAACACCGGCAATGCCAAGAACCTCGCCGGCATGCAGGGTCAAAGTCACATTTTTCAAACTGGTGCCAAAGTGGCTGTCGGATTTCAGGCTCAGGTCGTTCAGGCTCAGAACGGCGGCACCCAAGGTAAAGCGACGCGGCGCAAACTGCGCCAGTTCGCCACCGATCATCATTTCGGCAAGGCTTTTCGACGATTCTTCCCTCGGGGTACAGGTCGCAACCACTTTGCCGCCCCGCAGGATGGTGGCGCGGTCGCAGAGGGCCCGTATCTCGTCGAGCTTGTGCGAAATATACAGGATGGCCACGCCTTCCAACGACAGTTTTCGCAAGGTGGTGAACAGGGTTTCCACCTCTTGCGGGGTCAAGACCGAGGTCGGTTCATCCATGATCAGCAGCCGGGGATTTTGCAGAAGGCAGCGCACGACTTCAACGCGCTGGCGTTCACCCACCGACAGGTCGCCGATCAGTCGCGCAGGGTCAAGCGGCAGGCCGTAAGCGCGGCTGACCGCATGAATGCGCGGGGAAAGATCACGCAGTTTCGGGGCATTTTCCATGCCGAGCGCGATGTTTTCGGCCACCGACATCGCCTCGAACAGCGAGAAATGCTGAAACACCATGGCAACGCCCGATTTGCGGGCATCGCCGGGTCGGGACGGATGATAGGGCTGATCGCGCAACATCATGGAGCCGGAATCCGGGCGAACCAGGCCATAGATCATTTTTACCAAGGTCGACTTGCCGGCGCCGTTTTCACCCAAAAGCGCGTGAACTTCGCCCGGTTCAACGGAAAAGCGCACATCATCGTTGGCCAGCACGCCGGGATAGGCCTTGGTCACGCCGTTGATGGCGAGCAGACTCATCCGGTTCTTTCCCCGTTCAGGACGCTCTCTGCGGGGCGCGCCTGCACCGCCAATAGCGCGGCGGCAAGGCCGACGGCAATGGCACCGGGTTCCTTGCCCAGCGATTTGACGCCAAGCGGGCAGACGATGCGCGCAATGGCGGCATCGGCATGGCCCAAAGCGCGCAGCCTGTGCGCGAACCGGGCGCGTTTGGTGGCCGAGCCGATCAGATGCAACTGGCCAAACGGACGCGACAGGATCCGGTGGCACAGTTCAAGGTCGAGGGCATGCGAATAGGTCAGGACAACATGGATGGCGTTGTCGGCGGCATAACCAACGACATCCGCCGGGTTGGCGGCGGCCAGGATTGTGGCGTGGGTCGGCAGATCCTCGGGAAAACGCGTGCGGTCGGTGTCGATCCAGTGCAGCTGAAACGGCAGCCCTTCGAAAACCCGGGCAATCGCACGCCCGACGTGGCCAGCGCCATAGAGCCAGAGCGGGGTGACCGGCGCTGCCATCGGCTCGATGAACCAGTTGTGGTCGAGCGCCGGGGCATGGGGCATACCGGATCGCGCCAGTCGCAGCGCGCGGCTGACCGCAAGCGGCGTTTCGGCGGTCCCCGACGATAGCGGCCGGGCGTAGAGGCCGGACACGGGGATGGCGGCAAGTTCGGTGGCGCTCAGACGCTCGAGCAGCAGGCGAACCATGCCGCCGCAGCATTGGCCGAGTGCCGGGCCAAGCGGCAGCGCGAGGGTTTGGCGCAGGTGCGGGGTTTGGTCGGGCAGCAGGGCGCGGGCGCGGTTGCTGGCTTGGTGTTCCAAAGCGCCGCCGCCGATGGTGCCGGATTGGCCGGTTTGCCAGACCAGCATCGCGGCCCCGGTTTCCCGGGGGGCCGAGCCAGCGAAGCCGGTGATGACGACGCGGGTGACGGTGCCGTGCGCAGCGATGGCGGTTTCGAGTTCGGCGCGATCGAGGCTCACTGGTGCCTCGCGGTGACGGCCTTGAGCAGGCGCTCGGGCGTGGCGGGGGCGTCGAGCGGGGTGTAGGTGCCGGGGGTCGAATTCACCGCATCAGAAAGGGCCATGAGGGCCGAGATGGCCAGCATCAGCGGCGGCTCACCAACGGCTTTCGAATGGTGGATGGTTTTCTCGACATTGGTGCCGTCCCAGAGGTCGACGTTGAATTCTTTCGGGCGATCGGCGCAGGCCGGGATCTTGTAGGTCGAGGGGGCGTGGGTTTTGAGCGCGCCTGTGCCGTCCCAGACAAGTTCCTCGGTGGTCAGCCAGCCCGCGCCTTGCACGTAACCGCCCTCGATCTGGCCAATGTCGATGGCCGGGTTTAGCGACCGTCCCGCATCGTGCAGGATGTCGGTGCGCAGGATGCGGTTTTCCCCCGTAAGCGTGTCGAGGATAACCTCGGTGACGGCGGCGCCATAGGCGAAATAGAAGAACGGGCGGCCCTTGCCGGTCTTGCGGTCCCATTGCAGTTTGGGGGTGGCGTAGAAGCCGGTGGCGGAAAGCTGGATGCGAGCGGCGTAGGCTTTGGCGGCGAGGTCGGCGAAGGGGATTTTGTCGGGGCCAATGCGGACTTGGCCGTTGATGAAGGTGATGTCGGTATTCGGAACGTTCCAGTTTTTCGCCGCGAATGCGACCAAGCGGTCGCGGATGGTTTCGCAGGCGGCCTTGCAGGCCATGCCGTTGAGATCGGCCCCGGACGATGCGGCGGTGGCCGAGGTGTTGGGCACCTTGGCGGTGTCGGTGGCGGTGATTTTGATCCTGTCGATGGTCAGGCCGAAGACTGCGGCCGCGACCTGGGCGACCTTGGTGTTCAGCCCTTGCCCCATCTCGGTGCCGCCGTGGTTGAGCTGGATGGAACCGTCGGCGTAGACATGCACCAGGGCACCGGCCTGGTTGAGATGGGTCAGGGTGAAGGAAATGCCGAATTTGACGGGCGTTAGCGCGATGCCGCGTTTGAGAACGGGGCTGGTTTTGTTAAAGGTAGAAATTTCGGCGCGGCGGGCGGTGTATCTGGAGGTTTCCGTTATCTTATCAATTAGTTGCGGGGCGATGTTGTCCTCAACTGTCATGTGGTAGGGGGTGGTGTCGCGGCCCTTGCCATACAGATTGACCCGCCTCACCTCCAGCGGATCAAGCTTCAGGGAGGCGGCGATATGGTCCATCACCCGCTCGATGCCGAGCATGCCTTGCGGGCCGCCAAAACCGCGGAAGGCGGTGTTGGAGCAGGTGTTGGTTTTGAGGCGATGCGAGGTGATGCGGACGTTGGGCAGGTGATAGGCGTTGTCGGCATGCAGCATGGCGCGGTCGGCGATGGCCAGCGACAGGTCTTGCGCCCAACCGCAACGGGCAAAGTGTTCGAATTCAATGGCTTGCAGGCGACCTTTCGCGTCAAATCCGGCGCGGTAGGTGATGCGGAAATCGTGGCGCTTGCCGGTGATGATCATGTCATCGTCGCGGTCATAACGCATTTTTGCCGGGCGTTTGGTCAGGTTGGCGGCGATAGCGCAGGCGACGGCAAGGGCGTTGCCCTGACTTTCCTTGCCGCCGAAGCCGCCGCCCATCCGGCGGGTCTCGACCCGGACGGCATGGAAGGGTTTGCCCAAGGCCTCGGCGACCTTGTGCTGAATTTCGGTCGGGTGCTGGGTCGAGCAATGCACCAGCATGTCGCCGTTGTCCTGCGGCAGGGCGAAAGCGGCCTGGCCCTCGAGATAGAAATGCTCCTGCCCGCCGATTTCGATGGCGCCCTGGATTTGGTGGGGAGCGTTTTTGATCAGTGCGGGATCGCCGTTTTGGAAGAACATCGGGGCTTCAAACTGGCTTTGCGCGGCGATGGCGTCGTCGATACTCAGGAGCGCGGGCAGGGCATCATAGCTGATTGTCGCCAGGCGCGCCCCCTTGCGGGCCGCGAGGTGGGTTTCGGCGATGACAAGGAAAATCGGTTGCCCGTGATAGAAAACCTCGCCCTTGGCCAGCAGCGGTTCGTCATGGACGGACGGGCTGACATCGTTGGCGAAGGGCAGGTCGGCGGCGGTGAGGACGGCGATCACGCCTTGGGCTTGATGGACGGGTTCGAGGTCGAGCGCGGTGATCTTGGCGCGCGCCCGGTCTGACAAGCCAAAGGCGAGGTGCAGCGCATTGGCGGGCAGAGGATGGTCGTCGGTGTAACGGGCGGCGCCGCTGACATGCAGCGTTGCGCTGTCGTGCGGGATGGGCTGGCCGACGGTCATGCTGTGCCAACGAGGCGCAGGGGCTGGCCGCTGATTTCAAGGAAGTGTTTCACCAGCAGGTTTTGTGCGACCTGCAGGCGGTATTCAGCTGAGGCGCGCATGTCGGAGATGGGTTGGAAATCCCGGGCAAATGCCGGCAGGGCCGCGTCGATTGCAGCGCGGGTGAAGGGTCGATTCAAAAGCGCCACCTCGACATGGGCGGCGCGTTTGGGAATGGCGGCCATGCCGCCAAAGGCTATGCGGGCCCGGGTGATGGTGCCATCAGCGATGGTCAGGTTGAAACAGCCGCAGAGCGCGGAAATGTCTTGATCGAAACGCTTGGTGATTTTGTAGCAGCGCAATGTGTCGGGCTGGGCGGGGATGAAGATGGACTCGACGAACTCGCCGGGTTTGCGGTCTTGCGTGCCGTATTCCAGGAAAAAATCCTCCAGCGGCAATTCGCGGCGGGTCTGGCCGTGGCGGAGCGTCAGCGTCGCGCCCAGGGCGATCAAAGCCGGCGGACCGTCGCCGATGGGCGAGCCGTTGGCGATGTTGCCGCCGATGGTGGCGGCATTGCGGACCTGAACCGAACCATAGCGGCGAATCAATTCGGCAAAATCGTCATAATGGCCGATCATTGCCGCGCCGAGGCGTTCCAGCGTGACCCCGGCACCGATGCGCAGTCCCCTGGCCGACAGGGTGATGTCCTGCAGCGCCCGCAGGCGGTGCAGGAAGGCGGTTTTGGCCAGCGGGCGCAGCTGTTTGGTGACCCACAGGCCCACGTCGGTAGCGCCGGCAACGAGAGTGGCGTCGGGGTTTATCGCATACCATTCAGCAAAGGCATCAAGATCGGCGGGCAAATAGGTGCCGTCGAGATGGATGTCGTCGTCGCCGCGCAAGTCGGCGAGGGGCACCGGGTCATCCATCGGCGGGGCGGCTGCGGCGCTGGCCTCGGCGGCCCGGATGATGGGCGCATAACCGGTGCAACGGCAAAGGTTGCCGGCCAGAACAGTGTCAAAATCGGTGCGGCCCTGCTGGTTGGCGGCATAAAGTGACATGACAAAGCCCGGCGTGCAGAACCCGCATTGCGAGCCATGGTGATCCACCATGGCGGTCTGGATCGGGTGCGGGGTTTCGCGGCCGATCCCCTCAACCGTATGCACCGATTTACCGTGCAGTTGCGGCAGCAACAGGATGCAGGCGTTCATGGCGCGGTGGACGAGGGCCGGACCCTCCAGCGCCGCGACCGATACCGTGCAGGCACCGCAATCGCCTTCGTTGCAGCCCTCCTTGGTGCCGGTCAGACCACAGGTTTCGCGGAGGTAATCGAGAACAGTGCCGGTCGGATCGGGGTTCTTGAGGACGGTTTCGACACCATTGAGAAGAAAGCGGATCGCACCCATCAGCTGCCCCGGTAGGTGGAATAGCCAAACGGCGAAAGCAGCAGTGGCACGTGGTAGTGGCGGTCATCGGTGATGGTAAAGCGGATGGGGATGAGGTCGAGGAATTGTGTGGTTTTGAGGTAGGCGCCGGCGTGGAAGCGGAGTTCATAAATGCCGGTTCGGAAGGTCGTGCCATCCAGCAACGGCGCATCGCAGCGACCGTCGGCATTGGTGACGGCTTCGGTAATCCTGGCGGGTTTGCCGTCGAGACGATGGAGTTCGACGCGCATGCCATTGGCAGGTTTGCCGAGCGCGGTGTCAAGAACGTGGGTGGTCAGGCGTCCCATAGCAGTTCCTAATTGCAGGTCAGACCATTTCGACGTGATTTGATCTGGTTTTGCAAGAGCCGCAGAGGCGCAAACCTATTTCGGGCGGTAATCCCGCGCGTCCAGACAAGCATCGTAAAACGCCCTATCCATCCTGAACCATTTCGTGCGATTGACGCCTCGGCGGGATGTCGCGTCGCCGCCGTCTGGAAAGGCGCAGCAAATCTCGATTTGGCGATCTTGTTCTGTCGCAATCTCGGTGATTTCGTCGACCACTTCAGCCAGATCTTGATCTTGGCTGAACAAGATTGCCACATCGTAACTTTGCCTGCGCGCCATTTTCACCAAATCCAGCGCCAAACGTACATCAATGCCTTTTTCCTGGGGAGTCGTGACAATTCGCTGATCCGGATTTCCGCCGCTGACAAGTTCATCACGATAACGCAGCTTTCGCGTTGTGACTTGAACCCCTGATCGTTTGAGGGCGAGGACCCTATTGCTCCAGTAGCTGGCCCATTTTGGGTCACGATTTGCATCGGGAACCCCGGTATAAAATCGCGTTTCAATTGGAAGCCAACCGTTGGCTTGGCATACGGCCCGATGCAGTTGGACCGGATCGAAATTCGGGTGGTAGTGTCCAAACGCATCTTTGGCGTGACGGAAAAGATTCTGCACGTCGAAAAACGCCATTGCCCGCTTCGGCGTTTTATCGGGCATTGCTGGCCCCTAAATAAAAACCCCGCCGGGGACCATTTCTGGCCGAGTCCGACAGGGTGCTATTGGCGGGCATTATATATGAAGAAATTACTAAATCGTCAATGATCGAACCAGCTCTTCGCCGACTTTGGATTTCGGATCCGACATTCATTTCGCGCTTTTGCCGGTTGCAGGGTTCAACTACCCTCACCTAATGACCCACCCCCGATTCATCCACCTGCGCTGTCATTCGGCCTATTCGCTGCTGGAAGGGGCGATACAGGTGAAAGATCTGGTCAAGCTGGCGGTGAAAGCCGGTATGCCGGCGGTGGCGCTGACCGATACAGGCAACATGTTCGCGGCGCTGGAGTTTTCCGAGGCCGCCAAAGCTGCCGGGCTGCAGCCGATCATCGGTTGCCAGCTGGCTTTGGCATCGGAGGAAGCCGTGCGACCGGGCGACCGGGCTTTGCCTGCAAGGCCGGTGGTTCTGCTGGCACAGAACGAGGCGGGTTATGGCAATCTGATGAAGCTGACTTCGGCGGCCTATCTCGAATCGGGCGACGCCCTGCCGCATGTGACGCTGGATTTGCTCGACCGGTACGCGAAGGGGATCATTTGCCTGACCGGTGGTGCGCCGGGGCCACTGGGGGCGCATTTGGTGGCCGGGCAGACGGCGAAGGCGCGGGCGCTGGCTTTGCGATTGAAGGCGATTTATGGCGACCGGCTGTATGTTGAGGTGCAGCGCCATGCCGACGAGCAGGGCAACCTGACCGAAGCCGAGGCCGCCAGCGAGGCGGGGCTGATCGAACTGGCCTATGCGATGGAATTGCCGCTGGTCGCAACCAACGACGTCTATTTCGCCGATCCCGGGTTCTATGCTGCCCATGATGCGCTGATCTGCATTGCCGAGGGCGCCTATGTTGACCAGCAGGAACCGCGGCGGCGATTGACGCCGGAACATCATTTCAAGCAGGAATTCGAAATGGTCGCCCTGTTCCGCGACCTGCCGGAAGCGTTGGAAAATACCGTTGAAATCGCCATGCGCTGCGCGGTGATGGCGCACAAGCGCAAACCGATCCTGCCGCGGTTTGCCGAAAATGAGGTCGAAGAGCTGAGCCGTGCCGCGCGGGTCGGGTTGGCAGCGCGATTGGCGGTGATTCCGCTGACGGCCAGCCGTGCGGATTATGAGGCCCGGCTGGAGTTCGAACTCGATGTCATCATCAAGATGGGTTTTCCCGGTTATTTCCTGATCGTCGCCGATTTCATCA
>JAYTCN010000426.1:0-3026 GCA_043736475.1 Paracoccaceae bacterium | reverse complement strand
CGTGAACCGGTTTGGCCGTCGCTGTTACGTCGACGGCCAAATCCAAAAGCTTTGGCACTCCAGAATCCGGGAGTAAAGAAAGGCGTCATCGTCGGATGGCGCCTTTTGCTTTATTTGGGAAGCTTTGCGCCCCATGTTTCGCGGGCAATCATCGCGGCTTCGACGCGGTTGCGCACATGCAGTTTTTGCAGGATGACGGTCATGTAGTGTTTGACGGTCTTTTCCTGAATAGCGAGTTCGGCCCCGACTTCCTTGTTGGAAAACCCCTGGGCGACCAGACGAAGAATGTCTTCCTCGCGTTTGGACAGTTCATCGACGGCATTCTTGCCGGTTCTTGCCGGCGCTTGCATGGTCTTGAGCAACCGCGCCGCCAGCGAGGGCGAGACGTAGGATTTGCCTTCGGCAAGCTCGTGGACCAGCGCCAACAGCTCCTCGCCACCAACGCCTTTGAGGATATAGCCGGTTGCGCCGGCCTGCAGGGCCTGCATGACGTCATCATCATCTTCTGAAACTGTCAGCATGGCGATGTGGATGTCGGGGTTGGCGGCGCTGATCTTGCGGGCGGCCTCGATGCCGCCCCCGGGCATGGAGACATCGAGAAGGGCGATGTCAGGGGCGAGTTTTGCCGCTTCCATGACGGCGGAATCGGCGTCCGCGCAGGCGGCAACGATCTCGAATGCCGGATCGTCTTGCAGGGTCGAGACGACGCCGTTGCGGTACAGCGGGTGATCGTCGGCAACCAGAATGCGGATTTTGGTGGTCATGTTTCATCCAGTGCAAGGGTCATGGTTATGGTCGCGCCATCGTTGCCGCGCGTAGCGGCGAAAGCGCCGCCCAGACTCTCGACGCGCTCCTGCAAGCCGGCAAGACCAAGCCCGCCGCTTTCAGTCGGGGACACCGCGGCCTCGCCTTTGTCAGAGACCGAGACGGTCAGGACGCCGTTCAGACATGATGCGGCGACGCGCTGGTCGGTGCCGCCACCGTGTTTGAATGCATTGGTCAGCCCCTCTTGCACGAAGCGATAGACGCAAATGTTTCTGGGAAGATCCATCGTCATGGCGTCGATGCCGTCGCTTGCCGATGTCACCTGGGTTTGCGTACGAGTCTCGTGCGCCGCAGTAACCCGTTCGAGCAAAGTTGGCAGTGGCATGCCTTCCAGCTCGGGCAACACCAGCCCGCGGCTGATCCCGCGAATTTCACGCATGGCAGAATCGAGGACTTCGCGGATTTCGGCCAGTTCGGTCGCCCGCCCGGCAGCGTTTTTTATGGTGCCGAGCCGGGGCAGGCGCAGGGCGGCGACGGCAAGGTTCTGGGCCGGACCGTCGTGCAGGTCGGCGCTGATGCGGCGCAAATAGCGCTCGTTCAGCGACGAGGCCCGGCCGGAGGCAGCCTGGACGTGGAGCCGCAGGTTTCGGTTCTGTTCGGCCATGATCTGCATCGCTGCAAGCCGGTTTTGCAGTGCCGCTTGTTGGGCATCGATCATGCGGCTGCCGCGCAGAACGATACGAAACAGGACCGCCGCCATACCAAGTGCACTGGCAGCGACAACCAGCCAGGTCTTGCGGCGAGAATCACGCAGGTCGGCGGCAAGAACGTCAGCCGTCTGATAAACTTCAGCGGCGGCGATGATGCGACCGCTCCAAACTTCGCGGATGGGCGCGTATATTTCCATCAAAGACCCGCTCGCAGGCAAGGTCAGCGCGGTGTTTTCATCCTGTTGAGGGCCGTATTCGGCAACGACATCGCCTTTGAATGCGCGGGCGAGATCCACATTGACCACAAACTTTTGACCAATTTGACTGGCATCGCGCGAATAGACCAAAGTGCCGTCGGGGCGCCAAATCCGGAAGGCGACGAAACGACTGGCATTGTCGGGGCGGTTGAAGGTTTCATCCAGCGCCCGCAAGGCAACTGCCGGAGGCGCCGCTTCAGCGGCCAATTCGTCGTTCAACGGGGCGATGATGCCGTCAAGATAGAGCACGGTCAGAGCAGCCGTGTTGTTGACCACCCCTTCGACAATACGTCCCGAGACCCAGAGGCCAAGAATTGTCATGCCAAACAACAACACCGGTCCTGCCGCCAGCGCGAAGCGGCGGGCGAGGGAGAGGCTGTTCCAAAAAAGGGTCAGGTGGGCGAACATTGTGCGGCAGGTTAGCGCAGTGGAAAGGGCGTCACCATAGACTTTGGTCTTACAGGTTTGCGGGTGTGGCGACGCCTCACCCGGCGCTTGCCGCGCCACCCGCTCCATGAATGGAGAGGGGCAGCGGCTAGGCCCGCTCGACATATTCCATCGTCTCGGTCGAGACGATGATCGCCTCGCCTTCGCCGACAAACGGCGGGATCATGACGCGGACGCCGTTGTCGAGGATGGCGGGATTGAACGAGTTGGCGGCGGTCTGGCCTTTGACCACCGGTTCGGTCTCGACGATCTTGCAGGTCACCCGGTCGGGCATGGTGCAGGACAGGGCTTCGTGATCGCGCCGATCTTCCTGCTGGTGCCGCAGGTCAAGCTGCCGAAGCGGCTGGATTTGGCGCGGGATGCCGAACGGGCGGTGGACGGCGTGTCAGGGCGGATCGTGGCGAACTGGGTGCAGGGGCACGCCCGATAGGCGGCAGCAATGTGCCAGCAACGAAAACTTGTCGCGGACCTCCACTGGCGGGCCGATCATCTCGGTATGTGGCAACCGACCAATGGGAGCGCCTTCCCGCAGCCGCCACCTGGCGCATCGTAATATACAAATACTTGGAACGGCGCTGCACTGCATTGCTGCGATGCCACCATCTCGAGCGAAGTCCCGCACTGGTAGTGATTGAAGCCGAGGCACATTTGCGAGCGCGAAGCAATGCATGTGTTGTGGTGCCAAGTGACTACTGAATCGTCCGGCATTTCATGGCAAACAATTTCGAAGGTGCCCACACCACATTGTCCACCGCCGTCGCTAGTGAGCTGAGTGACGGTAAACGGGTACTGTTGTGTGCCACGCGGAGTCCGGATCGAGCAGACGCGTTGACCCATCGCGTCGGTT
>JAYTCN010000425.1:0-7108 GCA_043736475.1 Paracoccaceae bacterium | reverse complement strand
GCTAATAGCGCGGGTTGCGGACGGGCGCAATCGGGGGTGGCTGCCCATGCGGCGACCGGCGCTGCCGGATGGCGGGCCGGCATGCAAATATGCGGTTTGCATTTGAGTTTCGGCTCAACCTGGACTATAGTGCGCGCAAATTGATTTGCGCAAGAAATTCTCTCTTTTTCACGCGGGGGTCACAATAATGGTCTGGTTAAACGCCGCACTGGCCTTTGCGATCACGATGCTTGTACTGTCAATGGTGACCAGCGTTTTTGTCGAGACGCTGCACCGGATCATCGGCCTGCGCGAGCGCGGGCTGCGCCTGATGCTGGGGCATATTTATGACCGGGTCATCGCGCCCCATGTCACCCGCCAGGGCGGCGACGCAGCGGCGCTCAAGACACTGTTCGTCGACATGATGACGGTCAACCGGGCGCCGGCCGGCGCGGCGGGAGCGGGCGGCAAAGATGCCGCGACGACCAAGGATCTGTCCGCCGATGACAGGGCGGTGGACAGCGGATTGCTTGGCAGGATCTGGAGCGGGCGGCGGCTGGCGCGGCTTGGGCCGGACCAGTTCATGGAACGGCTTGGCGGCAGTGAATTCGGCGACATGATCCGGGCATCGGTTGCCGAGTCGGGCTTGGCCGATCCGGCGGCGGCGCTGGAGGATGTCGCGCAGAAATTCAGGGCTTTCGGCGGCGAGGCCAGTGTCTTTTTTGAGCGCCGGGCGCGGCTGGCGTCGATTCTGGCGGCGATTGTCGTGGCTTGGCTGATGTATGTGAATCCGTACGATTTGTTCAAGACATACATGGAGAATCCTGAAGTTACCGCGGCAGTGATCGACAAGCAGGAGACGATCCTCGCAGGTTATGAGGCCAAGCAGAAACTATTGATCGAGGCTGCCGCGACGGAAGTTAATGCGAAAGTTGAGGGCTCAGTGGAGGCCAACGCCGCGCAAGCTGCGTCTGAGGCCGCGGCACTGGCGGCCGATGTGGAGGCCGCGCCTGACGCAGCGGCGCTGGCGGCTGCGGAGAAGGATGCTACCGATGCTGCGGCGAAGCAAGCCGATAAGGCGCTGGAGCTGGCCCGAACCAAGCTCAAGGAAGCGGTCGCCATGGCGGAATTGGTGACCGACCAGCTGCAGGCCGCCGGGGTTCCGATCGGCTGGACCGAGGCACGGCTGGAAGCGGCGGGTTTTGTCGCCGATCCGTGGTTCGGACTGCCGTGGCCGTGGCCGGTCGACACGCAAGCGGTGCGGACCGTGTTTTGGCTGCTGCTCGGCGGCCTGCTGGTCGGGCTGGGGGGGCCGTTCTGGTATGACACGGTCAAATCGCTGTCGAGCATCCGAACATTGATGGGTGGCGCGAAACCCGCGGACAAGACCGAAACCGGTGCGCCAGTCACATCGTCGGGGTCGACGGAGCCGACGACGCCTGTCGAGCACTTCAATATCGCGGCAGCCGGGCGAGCAGCCATGCTGGGGCTTGACCAGGCAGAAGACGATGCGGCGGTCGGCTGAGCAGGGAGACATGACATGACCGATTATGTGGTAACCGCGAGCAAACTGAATTTTCGCGACGCGCCGCTCAACGGAACGGTGATCGCTGTCCTGCCGCGCGGCCAGGTCGTGGCCGGTGCTGCGGTGGCCGGAAACCCGGACTGGCTGAAGGTAGCCACGGCGCTGCCCCAGGGTGACGACGACACCGAAGGATATGTCGCGGCGCAGTTCGTCTCGCCGCTGGACCAGCCCGCAGGGCCACCGCCAAAAGGCAACGCCAGGCCGTTGGACATGGCCAGAATGCAGCGTTTTGCCCCGAACGGGAAAGCCGCAATCCTGCAGGGCGTGGTCGATGAATTCGCCGTTTCCGGTGCCGGTTTCGGCTTGACGAAGAGCAAGCTGATCCTGTGCCATTTCCTGGCCCAGGCTTGCCACGAATCCGCCGGTTCCCGCACAACCCGCGAATATTGGGGGCCGACGAAAGCCCAGCGCGGCTATGAGGGCCGCAGGGACCTAGACAACACCATGCCCGGCGACGGCAAGCGGTTCATGGGCCGCGGCATATTTCAGCCGACCGGGCGGGACAACTATCGCACCTACGGGGCGAAACTTGGCCTCGACCTGGAAGCGGACCCGGAACTGGCGGCGGCGGCGCGGACGTCTTTTTTGATTGCCTGCCATTATTGGGCGGCGCGGGGGCTGGAGAAATGGGCCGCTGCCGACAATATCCGCGAGATCACCCGGCGCATCAACGGCGGTCACAACGGACTGTCGGACCGCATCGCCCTTTTCAACCGGGCGATTGCAATCTTCTGAAATTGCCGCCATTGCCTTTCCCGGCCCGCGACATTGTTGCCGGCCAGACGGGAAGGATAAATGCTGCACGGATTTCCAGTTGCCACTCCCGGCATGCGCATCGGCCTGCTCGGCGGGTCTTTCGATCCGCCGCATGCGGGGCACCGGCATATTTCGTTGTGGGCGTTGCGGAAGTTTCAGCTGGACAGGGTGTGGTGGCTGGTGTCGCCGGGCAATCCGTTGAAGGAACAAGGCCCCGCCAGTCTGGAGCGGCGGCTGGCGGCGTGTCGGGCGCTGGAGATGCATCCGAAGATCGAGGTCAGCGATCTCGAGTCACGCCTCGGCACAAGGCAGACGGCGGCGATGCTGCGAAGGGTGTTGCGGATGTATCCCGGGGTTCGATTTGTCTGGCTGATGGGCGCGGATAACCTGACCCAGTTTCACCGCTGGCACGATTGGGCCCGGATCATGAAGAATGTGCCGATCGGCGTGCTGGCGCGACCGGGTGAACAGGTGCGGGCCGGGCTGTCACCGGCGGCGCAAAGGTTCGCGAAGTATCGGCTGAAGGCGGAAGTAGCGGAAGCCTTGCCGTGGCGCGAGGCTCCGGCCTGGACGCTGCTGAGCGGACGGATGCTGGAGATTTCGTCGAGCGAAATCCGGCGCAGAGGCGATTGGCGACGCTGAACCGCCAAGTTCGTCGTTGCGACCGGTGCTCGGGTTCCGCATAGTTGCGCGCATGCGGACTGACAAGATTGGCCGAAGGGCAGTTCTGGGCGGGTTGTTGCTGGCTGCACCGGCGATGGCCTGGGCAGGCGCGCCGGTGTTGTCGATCAGGCCGCGGCCAAGGGCAGATGATCGCGCCGCGCGTCCGCTGCCGCTGCAAGGATTTGACCGGATCCTGGCGGAAAGCGGCCTGGCGGGCATGACCGGTTTTGCCCTGGCCGATGTGGCCAGCGGACAAGTACTTGAGGGCCATCAGGCAGACATGCTTTTGCCCCCGGCCTCGGTCACCAAATTGTTCACCGCCCTGTACGCACTGGACGCCTTGGGAACCGAGCATGCGTTCGAAACACAGGTCATCGCGACCGGCGCGGTCCAGGGCGGCCGGGTTCGCGGCGATCTGGTGCTGGTTGGCGGCGGCGATCCGCATCTGGACACCGATCAGTTGGCCGAAATGGTCAAGTCGTTGCGCGATCAGGGCATTCGCGGGGTTGACGGGCGGTTTTTGGTGGTCGGAACGGCGTTGCCGCCGCTGCATGAGATCGACACCGGCCAGCCGGATTTTGTCGGCTATAACCCGTCGATTTCGGGTATGAACCTGAATTTCAACCGCGCCTATTTCGAATGGAAATACGTCGATGGCGGGTTGAATCTGAGCATGCAGGCGCGGTCCGATGCGCATTCGCCCGAAGTCAGGTCGGTGCATATCGCGGCCGAGGATCGGCAGTCACCGCTGTTTTCGTACCGGTCGAAAGGCGGCGAGGATTATTGGAGCGTCTCGGCGTCCGCTTTGGCCCAGCCCGGTGGCCGCTGGTTGCCGGTCCGCACCCCGGAAATTTATGCGGCGGAAGTTTTCCGGGCATTGGGCCGGCAATACGGGGTGGACTTGCCGGAAGGAGCGATTGTCGGCTCGGTCCCGTCGGGTATGGTATTGGCGCGGCACCGTTCCATGGCTTTGGCCAGACTGGCCCGCTCGATGCTGTTGTTTTCGACCAATCTGACGGCAGAAGTTTTGGGGCTGTCAGCGTCGCAGGCGCATGGTCTGCGGGTGCGCAGCCTGTCAGACTCCGGCCGGGCGATGACCGATTGGGCACGGGCGCGTCTTGGATTGCGGCAGGGGGAATTTGTCAATCACTCCGGGCTGTCGGACAAAAACGTGGTTTCGGCAGGCGAAATGGTCCGGGCATTGTCGGTGCCGGGTGCCTTTGCCGCGCTGAACGGATTGATGAAGAAAACCGACGTTGAGGGGTCGGACGCGGTGATCCAGGTCAAGACCGGGACGCTGAATTTCTGCAAGGGACTGGCGGGGTATCTGGAACCGCCGGGCGAGCGCAGGCTGGCCTTCGCGATTTTCTCGACCGACGCAGCGAGACGCGCGGCGTTTGTCGGCAGCGAAGAGGAACGTCCAGCAGGGTCACGGACGTTTTCCGGCAAGGCGAAGGCGCTCGAGCTGGCGTTGCTGAAGCGCTGGGCTGGGTGAAGGGTTACGGGAGCGAGCACCCGTCCTGCGATTGAATTACGCCAGCTTTTCCGCCAGGCTGATTACTCCACCGGCAGTTGCAAGTGCCGCGCCCGAGCGCCGCGTTCGATGGCGGCACCATGCAGGCGGTCGATGGTAAGCTGGTAGCGGATTTCCTTGAGGAAACGCAGTTCGGGCTGGTCCATGCGGCCGTTGGCGGCGGCGACGTCGCAGGCCAGCGCGTAGGCAGTTTCGTGGAATGTTTCCGGCAGCGCATCGCGGATCAGGCCGAAAAGCGCATCGAGGCCGTCGGCTTCCTCGAACAGGTCGGCGACGGTCTGCGAGATGGTTTTCAGCCGGTCCTTGTCATAGCCGCTGAAGATCGGCAGGAAATCGACGATGCGGCTGATGGTCAGGAGTTCCGGTGTGGTCATGTTCTGGTCCGAGGCCGAGACCGCGACCATGACGGCCACCAGCGCGTCTTGCGGCGTCATCGAGGCGGGGACGTCGAGATGTTTGGGCATTTGAACGGGCCTTCTGGTTGGCGCTTGCCCAGCCGGTATATTGACCGGGGCGATGGCGGGCAATAGCAAGCACCGCTCCGAAAACTAGGCCACCTTGCCGACTTTTCCCAAGTCGCCGCGTCCGGCCAGCAAACCGGCGATGGAGATGTCCTCGTCGAGGGTTTCCCAGTGGATGCCAAACGGGCTGATAGTGAACTGGGCACGGTCGTTTTCGCTGGCCTTGGCCAAACGCGGGAACCACGTCAGCGGCACGCCGATCACCCGACCATCCGTCAGGCCGACCCATATGGTTGCGTCCTCGAAACGAACGGACGCAGCTGATATATTCGTGCCATGCTCCATTCACCCTCTATATTGACCCGCTCCAAACCGGGCAATAGGAAGCGCGGACTTGTTGGGGACCATAATCATGTCTGACCTGCGCGATGCGGCGATGAATTCCAGGGCTTGGCCGTTTGAGGAGGCGCGGGCTTTGCTGAAGCGGTATGGGTCGAAGGGACCGGCGAAGGGGCATGTGCTGTTCGAGACCGGGTATGGCCCTTCGGGGCTGCCGCATATCGGCACGTTTGGCGAGGTGGCGCGGACCAGCATGGTCCGGCGGGCGTTTCAGGAGATTTCCGACATTCCGACCCGGTTGCTGGTGTTTTCCGACGATATGGACGGGATGCGCAAGATACCGGAGAACGTGCCGCAGCCGGAGATGCTGCGCCAGCATCTGCAGCGGCCTTTGACATCGGTGCCCGATCCGTTTGGCGAGTTCGAGAGTTTCGGCCACCACAACAACGCCATGTTGCGGCGGTTTCTCGACACGTTCGGGTTTGACTACGAGTTTGCCTCGGCGACCGAGTATTACCGGTCGGGCAAGCTGGACGACATCTTGCTGCTGGCCGCCGAGCGTTATGACGCGATCATGGAAGTGATGCTGGCCTCGCTGCGCGAGGAGCGGCAGGCGACTTATTCGTGTTTCCTGCCGATTTCGCCGATTTCGGGCCGGGTTTTGTATGTGCCGCTGAAAGAGGTCGATGCCAGGAACGGCACGATCACGTTTGCGGGCGAGGATGGGCGCGACTGCACTTTGCCGGTGACCGGCGGCCATGTGAAACTGCAGTGGAAACCGGATTTTGGCGCGAGATGGGCGGCTTTGGGGGTCGATTTCGAGATGTATGGCAAGGACCATTCGACCAACACGCCGATCTATGACGGGATTTGCGAGATCCTGGGGGGCAGGAAACCGGAGCATTTCAACTACGAATTGTTCCTCGACGAGAATGGCCAGAAGATTTCCAAATCGAAGGGCAACGGGCTGACGATAGACGAATGGCTGACCTATGCCTCGCCGGAATCGCTGTCGTATTTCATGTATCAAAAGCCGAAAACGGCGAAGCGGATGTATTTCGACGTCATCCCGAAGGCGGTGGACGAGTATCACCAGCAATTGCGGGCGTTCGCGGCGCAGGATGCGGCGGGACGGCTGAACAATCCGGTCTGGCATATTCACGGGGCCAATCCGCCGGTGTCGAAAATGGTGGTGCCGTTTGCGATGTTGCTCAATCTCGCTTCGGTTTCGGCGGCCGAGGACAAGGACCGGCTCTGGGGATTCATCCGCCGTTATGCGCCGGCGGCCTCGCCCGGGGCGAACCCGGATCTGGATGCAGCGGCGGCGTTTGCGGTGCGCTATTACCGCGATTTTGATGCGCCGACGCGGGTGTTCCGGGCGGCTTCGGCGAAGGAACGGGCGGCGTTGCTGGATTTGGCGGCGCGGTTGAAGGTCTGGGATGGCGGGCTGGATGCCGAGGCGCTGCAGACGATGGTGTTTGCGGTGGGCACCGAGGCCGGGTTCGAGCCGCTCAGGGACTGGTTCACGGCGTTGTACGAGGTGCTGCTCGGGGCGTCGTCAGGGCCAAGGTTTGGCGGGTTTGTGGCGCTGTATGGGGTTGAGGAGACGGTGGGGTTGATTGCGGGGAAGCTGGGCTAATCTTGGTGGCGCTGCCTTGCTGTCAATGTTGACTTGTTCATTTTTCGTTATTAACTTTCAGTCATGCTGTCAGGCAGCTCTGAAATAGACGAGTGAGCCAGTCGATCCTTCATGCATCGCGCAGCGGTGCTTGGGTCGGCTGGCTCCAAATG
>JAYTCN010000424.1:0-3027 GCA_043736475.1 Paracoccaceae bacterium | reverse complement strand
ATCGTGACGAACTTCTTGCCCGCCCGGGGGCCCACGGCATGCAGGGCATGGGCCACCAGGGTCTTGCCGGTGCCGGTCTCGCCATCGATCAGCACATGACTGTCAGCCTGCCCGAGATCGAGAATATCCTCGCGCAACCGCTCCATCACCGGGCTCGCACCGATCAGCTTCTTCATCAGCACCGACCCGTCCGACAACTCCTTGCGCAGCGCCCGGTTGTCCAGCGTCATCCGCCGGGCCTGCGTGGCCTTCTTGGCCAGTTCGGTCATGCGGTCCGGGTTGAACGGCTTTTCCAGAAAGTCATAGGCCCCCACCCGCATCGCCTCCACCGCCATCGGCACATCGCCATGGCCGGTGATCAGGATGACCGGCAACCCGCTGTCCATCCCCATCAGTCGCTTCAGAAACGCCATGCCATCCATGCCCGGCATCTTGATGTCGCTGACCACGACGCCCGGAAACTCCGGCCCGATCGCCTTCAGCGCATCCTCGGCACTGGGGAACGTCTCGGTGTCAAAACCCGACAGGGCCAGCCACTGGCTGATCGACTGCCGCATGTCTGCCTCATCATCGACGATTGCCACTTTCATTGCTCGGGCCATTCGATCCTCATTCTGCTGCTTTGACGTCTTCGCCGATGATCGGCAGTTGCATTTCAAACACCGCGCCGCCCTGTTCGGAATTGCGCGCCGTCAGTCGCCCACCCAGATCGGTGACGATCCCGGACGAGATTGCCAGGCCCAAGCCAACGCCTTCGCCCGGTGTCTTGGTGGTGTAAAAGGGTTCAAACAGGTTATCCAGACTCTCGATCCCGTGGCCGTTGTCCCGCACAGTCAGCGTCGCTGTTTCCCCCGCCGACAGGATAAGGTCGATCTGAGGCTGGGCAGAGTCCTTGGTGGCATCCAGCGCGTTTCGCAACAGGTTGATCAACACCTGTTCCAACCGCAGGCGATCCGCCATGACCATGACTGGCTGACGCGGCAGTGCACGAGAGATCTTGACCACACGCAGCTTCAACTGCGGCTCCATCATGGCCAGGGCGGTTGACAGACATTGTCGCAGGTCGACCGGCTCAAACGCCTCACCGCCCTTGCGGGCATAGGATTTCAGCTGACGGGTAATCGCGCCCATACGGTCGATCAGGTCGTCGATTCGCTGAAACGACGACAGCGCCTCATCCGGCCGCCTGCGCTGCAACAGCAGTCGGGCGCCAGCAAGGTAGGTCTTCATGGCGGCCAGGGGCTGGTTCAATTCATGACTGACCGCAGCTGACATCTCGCCCAAAGCAGCGAGTTTGGAGCTTTGGGCCAGCGTCAATTCGGCCACGGCAAGATCCTTCTGAACCTTCTCACGTTCGGCAATTTCGCGTTGAAGCCGGGCGTTCAACTGGCGAAGTTCAGCAGATTCCCGGCGAAAAGACAGCGTCTGCGACCATGCCCTGCGCGACAACAAATAGAAAGTCAGCGCCATGAGGATCGCAAACCCCATGATTTCCAAAGCGAGAATGCCGTTCACCTTTTCGCGGACCGAGTCATAGGCCGTGAAGGTGACCATGTGCCAACCCCTGAATGGCACCCGCGCCTCTGTCCGCAGGAATGCCACGCCCTTGAGGTAGGCATCAGGCTTGTTGCGCGTCCAGTCTGTCGTGACATTCAGCGCCTGATTCAAAGCGCGGTCAAGGGACGACGGGTCTTCCTGCACAGAGATTGCGTCCTCCAACAATAGCCCCCGCCACCGTGGTTCGGTTGCCAGGATGACCGTGCCTTCCGAGTTGGAGACCAACACGACGTCCTGCAGCCCCGCCCAAGCACGCTCGTACTTCATCAGATCAACAGCAACGACGATTACGCCAAGCAATTGCCCATCCGCCTGAATCGCCTGACTGTATGTGAATTCATACCCCCCACCCGCCCGCGATGAGGAGGAAAACACCGTGTCCATTGACCGCTGCGCATCCAGAAAGAAGTTCATGGCGCGATAATTGGTGCCAAGAAGGTTGCGATTTGTGGCACCTACAGTGCGGCCATCGCTATCCAGAAGCAAGATCGAGGCCACGCCAATGTCAGCCTGCACCTGAATGAGCCGCTGCGTCGTCTGCGAAAAGTCGCCCTTTATCAACGCCTCGGAAATCGCTGGGTCTCGCGACAAAAGGAGTGGCACGACCGAAGTGCGCTGCAATTCAGAAATCATGTTGCCGGAATACAGCGCCAGTCGCAGTTCGGCCCGGTTCCGCGTGGTTTCGGCAAACCGCTCCGACAAATAGCGGTTGGTGACCAGTACAACGCCAATTGCCACGAAAATCAACGCCGCAACCGCCAGCTTGAGCCACGGTGAGGCACGCGAAATGCGCTCTGTTTTGGGTAAGGCGGGCGGAGTGTTGGCCATGGCTTGAAGTCTAGGCTTCCGGGTCAGACACCTCAAGGCAAGCGCAAGTAACGCTCCACTATGCCAGCGCCATCCCGCCCATCAGACTGGTGAACAGCACCGCTCCATCCACTCCACCGTGAACCGGATCAACCACGCGCTCAGGATGTGGCATCATGCCAAGGATCCGCCGATTTGCCGACAGGACTCCGGCAATATCTCCAGCGGCGCCATTGGGGTTGTCACAATAGGTGAAGGCGATACGGTTTTCGGCGTGCAAGGCGGCAAGGCCTTCGGCATCGATCGTGTAGTTGCCGTCGTGATGGGCAATCGGAACGCGGATCTCCTGGCCACGGCCATAGCCCGAGGTGAAGGCCGTTTCGGTAGTGGCAACCCGCAGCGACACGGACTTGCACAGGAACTTTAGCCCTGCGTTGCGGATGAGCGCACCGGGCAAGAGGCGCATTTCGGTCAGCACCTGAAAACCGTTGCAAACCCCCAGCACATAGCCACCGCTCTGCGCATGTCCTTGAATTGCTGCGGCAATAGGCGACTGCGCTGCGATGGCGCCACAGCGTAGGTAATCTCCGAAAGAAAATCCGCCCGGCAGGCCGACAATATCCACGCCACGCGGCAGTTCGCGATCCTTGTGCCAGACGCGGG
>JAYTCN010000423.1:0-7116 GCA_043736475.1 Paracoccaceae bacterium | reverse complement strand
CCCTCTCGGCCTTTCCCCAACCACCATCGCCACGGCGCGCGGGTCCGACTTCAGCCCCGACCCTTCCACCATGAAGCCGATCTCGATCAGATGCCGTTCGATCACCCCGCCGATCGCCGCCAGGATCGAGGGGATGTATTTCCCCTGCACCCAGGCCCCGCCGCGCGGGTCGAACACCGCTTTCAGCTCCTCGACCACAAAACTCACATCGCCGCCGCGCCGGAACACCGCCGAAATCATCCGCGTCAGCGCCACCGTCCAGGCGAAATGCTCCATGTTTTTCGAGTTGATGAACACCTCGAACGGCCGCCGGCGGCCGGCATGCACGACGTCGTTGATGGTGATGTAGATGGCGTGCTCGGACTCGGGCCATTTGATCTTGTAGGTATTGCCCTCCAAAGCCTCCGGCCGGTCGAGCGGCTGGGCGATATAGACCACATCGGCCCCTTTCTCGCTTTCGGGCATCACCTCGGACCTCTCGCTGACGCTCAGCACCGACCCGGTCACCTTGTTCGGCCGATAGGTGGTGCAGCCCTTGCAGCCCTGATCCCAGGCGGCCATGTAGACCTCTTTGAACGCCTCGAACGAAATGTCCTCCGGGCAGTTGATCGTCTTGGAGATCGAGGAATCCACCCATTTCTGCGCCGCCGCCTGCATCCGCACATGGTCCAAAGGCGCAAGCGTCTGGGCGTTGACGAAATACTCCGGCAACTCCTTATCGCCAAACTTTTGCCGCCACATCTGCACCGCGTAATCCTCGACTTCCTCCTCGGTGCGCGACCCGTCTTTCTGCAAAACCTTGCGCGAATAGGCATAGGCAAACACCGGTTCGATGCCGCTTGAAACGTTGCCGGCATACAAAGAAATCGTCCCCGTCGGCGCAATGCTCGTCAACAGCGCGTTGCGAATGCCGTGTTTCTTCACCGCGTTCCGCACATCGGCATCCATCGCCTGCATCGTTTCACCGGCGAGGAATTTATCGGCGTCAAACAACGGAAACGCCCCCTTCTCCCGAGCCAGATCGGCCGAGGCCAGATAGGCCGCCCGCGCGATCGCCTTCAGCCAGGCCTCGGTCTGCGCCGCCGCCTTCTCCGACCCGTACCGCAACCTCAGCATCAGCAAAGCATCCGCCAGCCCGGTCACCCCCAGCCCGATCCGCCGCTTCGCCAAAGCCTCGGCTGCCTGCTCCGGCAAGGGAAACCGGCTGGCGTCAACAACGTTGTCCATCATGCGAACGGCGGTCGTGACAAGATCAGTCAGAGCCCCCTCGTCCAGCCGGGCCTTTTTTCCAAACGGCTCCGATACCAGCCGCGCCAGATTGATCGACCCAAGCAGACACGCGCCATAAGGGGGCAGCGGCTGCTCGCCGCACGGATTGGTCGCCGCTATTTTCTCGATATAATTCAAATTGTTGCGCGCATTGATCCGGTCAATAAAAATCACCCCCGGCTCGGCGAAATCAAAAGTGGCGCGCATGATGCGGTCCCACAATTCGCGCGCGTCCACCGAACGGAACACCACGCCATCAAACACCAAATCCCATTTCAAACCCGCCTTCACCGCCGCCATGAACGCATCGGTGATCAGCACGCTCAAATTGAACATCCGCAGCCGCGCCGGATCTTGTTTGGCGACAATGAAATCCTCGATATCGGGGTGATCACAGCGCAGCACCGCCATCATCGCCCCGCGACGGCTGCCTGCCGACATGATCGTGCGGCACATCGCATCCCAGACATCCATGAAACTCAACGGGCCAGAGGCATCGGCGGCCACGCCGTGCACCGGCGCGCCTTTGGGCCGGATGGTCGAGAAATCATAACCGATGCCACCACCCTGCTGCATGGTCAGCGCGGCTTCTTTCAGGTTCTGGAAGATCGACGGCAGCGAATCCTCAATCGTCCCCATGACAAAGCAATTGAACATTGTCACCGACCGCTCGGTGCCGGCACCGGCCAGAATACGCCCGGCAGGCAGGAATTTGAAATCTTCCAAAGCAGCATAGAACTTGTCTTCCCACGCCGCCGGATCTTTCTCGACCGCCGCCAAAGCCCGCGCCACCCGCCGCCACGAATCCTCGACTTCCACATCCAAGGCCGTGCCATCCGCCGCCTTGAAGCGATATTTCATATCCCAGATCGAAGCCGAAATCGGGGCGGAAAAACGGGTCATGGCGTGCCTCATGCAAGCGTCAGGAAGGGAAGGACCATACGCCTGCGCCGCGCAAATATCCACAGATTTTGTGGCTCCCTTCCCCCGGCTGCACAGGGCTGGTAGGCTGCCGCTGGTAAAGGAATCGTCGCCCATGCCCGCCACCCTGCACCTGATCAAACTCTGCGTCGGCGTCGATACCGTCGCCGAGCTTGACCTCTGGCGGACCGAGCGGCGGATGGAGGCGGCGGTCAAAGGCCAGTCCTGGCGCTCGATCCATGTCACCCATTGGGGGCCGAAACGGGCGCAGGAAATTCTCGCCGGCGGCTCGCTCTACTGGGTGATCAAGGGGCTGGTCCAGGTGCGCCAGCGCGTCATCGGCTTTGAGCCGGTCAGCATCGGTGACGGCATCACCCGCTGCGCCATCGTCATGGACCCAGAACTGATCCTGACCCGCAACCAGCCGCGACGCGCATTTCAGGGCTGGCGCTACCTGAATGCCGCCGACGCCCCCGCTGACATCGGTCGTTACGTCGCTGGTCAGTCTGACCTGCCGCCGGGATTGCGCGCGGGATTATCCTTGATGGGGGTCTTGTAGCCAGCATCAGTTCAGCGGCACCGATCGGACCTGTCCTAAAAAATCTGCTTTGACCAGCGGCACGCCATTGTGCCGCAGAATCGCGTAAGCAATCGACAGGTGGAAATAGAAATCGGGCAGGCTCACCGCGGCAGCATAGGCCTCGGCGGCAATTCCTTTTTTTGAATCGAAAAACGACGGCACGATCTGTTCGGCCAATTCATCCATTCGTTGCGGTCGAATGGCGCCCAGGTATGCCTCGACCTGCTTCGCGCTTTCATAGATGTCGCCAAAACTCGCTTCATCGTAGCCCGCTCTCGGTGCTGCTGTGTCTGCGAAGTGGCGAGCAAAGTCGCACGGAAGAAACAAAGCATACTGCAACTGTTGGATCAGGCAGAACATATCGGGATACAGACGCTCTTGCAGCAATATTTGCGGTGCAATTCCTGCCGACACCGCATGCGCCTCGGCTTTGGCCAAAATTCGACGAAGGTTTCCCAATGCGGCGATCATTGGCACAATTGTCAAACGATGAAATGACCCTGGCCGCGCTGCATTGTGCATCGATACGCTCCCACAATCTTGCTTTGGCATCATAGCGCGGAGCTGCGATCATGTCGCGACCAAAGTCCCGGCTGGTAGACAGCGCCGCAAGTGGCGGTCCATTACACCGCGAAATTGTCGATCAGCCGCGCCCGACCCAGAAACGCCGCGCCGAAAATGCGGGCGGTTCCCGCAGCGGGGTTTTCGACCAGTTCCAGAGTGTCGGCGTTCCGGCACTCGACATAGTCCACCCTGTCAAAACCCGCCGCCATCAACGCCTGCACTGCGAACGCGCATGCCGCACCGCCGACCAATCCGGCCGAGACTTTTTCGGCCGCCTCGCGCAGGACCCCATTGAAACGGCCGGCCACGATGCGTTGATCTGCGGTCAGATAGGCATTGCGTGACGACAGCGCCAGTCCGTCCGCCGCCCGCACGATCGGCACCCCGACAATCTCGACCGGAATATCCAGATCGCGCACCATTCGCCGGATTACGGCCAATTGCTGCCAGTCCTTTTCGCCGAAAAAGGCCATGTCCGCCTGTGCTTGATTGAGCAGTTTGGCAACGACTTGCGACACCCCGTCGAAATGCCCCGGTCGGGAAACGCCATCCATCACTTCGGTCAGGTTCTCGACGCGCACTTTTGTGGACGATCCAAAAGGATACATTTCGACGACCGAAGGCATGAATGCCAGATCGACGCCCGCGCCTCTCAGCATCGCCAGATCGTCGGCGTCCTTGCGCGGATAGGCTGCCAGATCTTCGTTTTTGCCGAACTGCGTCGGGTTGACGAAAATGCTCACAATCGCCCGGTCGGCCGCCGCCTTGGCCGCTGCCACCAAAGCCATATGCCCGGCATGCAGCGACCCCATTGTCGGCACCAAAGCCACGCTCGCGCCTGCCGCCCGCCAGCCCCGCACCACCGCACGCTCCTCGGTCACGGTGTGCACCACGATCACGGCGCAAACCCCGCTTTGGCGGCGAACGGTCCCAGTTCAACGCCGGTCCAGTCTGCCGTTTTCGACGCAAACAGCATCGCTTGTGAGCGCAAGATCAAGGCATCCGCCAGCGCTTTCAGATGGTTCGCCCACAACGTCTCGCCGCTGGAGGTGATGTCGGCAATCGCCTCGGCATGAAGGTTTTTCACCGTCGCTTCCGTTGCACCCTGACTATCCACCAACTGATAATCCGCCACGCCGTTCAGGCGCAGGAACTCGCGCACCAGATTGTGGTATTTGGTGGCGATCCGCAGGCGAAACCCATGCTTTGCGCGGAATGCCGCCGCGACAGCATCAAGGTCGTCCAAACCCTCGACATCCACCCACGCCTTGGGCACTGCGATCACCAGATCGGCAAAGCCAAAGCCCAACGGCAACTTTTCCGCCAGCAATCCATCCCATCCGGGCAGTTTCTCGCGCACCATATCCTGCCCGGTTACCCCAAGGTGGATGCGGCCCGCAGCCAGTTCGCGCGGAATTTCCGCTGCCGACAATAGCACGACCTGCACGCCCTGCACGCCATTCAGCGTTGCCGCATATTCGCGGCCATCACTGACCCGCGCGATCGACATGCCCCGTTCCGCGAACCAGCCAATCGCCTGATCCTGCAAACGGCCCCTGGATGGCAGCCCGAGATTGAGAGCGCTCATAACGCGCCCTCACGCAGCGCCAACAGCGCCTCGGGCCGAACAACCGCCCCTACTGCCGGAATGCCTGTGCCATGCCCCAAAACCTTGGTCAGAGCGTCGTATCGCCCGCCTTGGGCAATCTGGGGCAAATCAGGCCGGTCCCTGGCGCTGAATCCAAACACAAACCCGTCGTAGTATTCCAGCGCCGCCCGGCCGTAACTTGCGGCAAAACCCAATTCACCGATGCCGCGTGCCGCCAGGGCCTCCAGCCGGGTCTCCATCCGGTCCAAAGCCGGGGTCAACGCCGCCTGCCCCAATCCCCGCAACTCGGCCAACGCATCGGAAGCCACGCCTTGCACCGCCAGAACCTGTTCAAGCAGCGCCACTTCCTCACCAGCCAAAGGCGCGGACAAGGCATCCTCGCGCAAAATTGCCAACCGCGATTCAATCTCCGCTGCCGACCGCAGACCGATCAATGGTCCGCCCTCTGGCCAGGCCGCTCGCGCCGGCAATCGCCCGGAATACCGCTCCAGCAAGCGTTTGAACCGCAAAGGCCGCCACAAATGCCGCCGCAAGGCCGCGCGTCGCCTCGCGGTCGTTCGCAGCCCGGAAATGGCAGCCAGCACGATGCCGAGATCGCCGGTCGCAATGGTCAGATCCAATCCGTCCAAGGCTGTCGAAACCAAGGCGAACACCTCGGCATCTGCCTTGGCCACATTGGTCCCGTCAAACAACTCAAATCCGACCTGCACATATTCCGACGGCCTTGCCGATCCCGGCACCTGCTTGCGCCAGACCGGTCCGGCGTAAGTATAGCGCGCCGGTTCGGCGCCGTGCTCCATGTGCATCTGAACGACCGGCACTGTGAAGTCGGGGCGGATCATCCGCTCGCCCAGCACCGGGTCGTGGGTGACATAGGCACGCGCACGAATATCCTCGCCATACAGGTCGAGCATGACATCGGCGGGAAGCAAAACTCCGGGGTCAACGCTCACCGCACCGGCATTGCGGAACAACTGCGTCAGCCGAGCAACTTCGGCTTCCAGCGCCTGCAGCGAAGCCCCGATCCGCTGCATCAGCTTTTCGCCCGCGCAATCATCGCCCGAACTTCCGCCACCAGATCGGCGCGGCGCACTTCGCTCTGGGCCGGTTGGGCTGCCCATTCGGCATGGGTCGTCAGCCCCGCCGCCAACCGCGCCCCCAATGCCAGGTCTTTCAATTGCACAGTTCCGGCTGCCTTTTCACTGCCACCCTCGATCACCGCCACCGGCGAGTTCCGCTGGTCCGCATATTTCAGCTGCCGTCCCATATCCTTGGGATTGCCGAGGAACACTTCGGCGCGAATGCCCGCGTTGCGCAATTCGGCCACCATCGTCTGATAATCCGCCATCCGGTCGCGATCCAGCACCGTCACCACCACTGGCCCCGCTACTTCGGCGACCAAGCTCCCCTTCGCCTTCAACGCCGCCAGCAACCGATCCACCCCGATGGAGATCCCGGTCGCCGGAACCTCCTGCCCGGTGAAACGCTTGACCAGATCGTCATACCGCCCACCCCCGGCAACCGAGCCGAACTGCCGCTTCCGCCCCTTGTCATCGCGGATTTCAAAGGTTAGCTCCGCCTCAAACACCGGCCCGGTGTAATAGGCGAGGCCGCGGACGACCGAGGGGTCGATCACGATGCGGTCCGGGCCATAACCCTGCGCTTCCAACAGCGCAGCAATCGTCTCCAACTCACCCACGCCTGCCAGCCCAACTGCGGATCCCGCAACCAAATCCCGCAACCGCGCGATCGTCGCCGCACCAGTCGCTTGCCGCGCCGCCCAGATATTCATGATCGTGCCGGCCTGACCCTCGCTCAGCGACGCACCTTTGGTAAAGTCCCCGCTTGCATCCGCGCGGCCCGCTCTAAGCAGGCTCAGCACTCCGGTGTCCCCAAGCCTGTCGAATTTGTCAATTGCCCGAATTACGATCCCGCGCTCCTCCGCGAACTTCGCCGAGTCTGCCGGGTCCAGAATCCCGGCCACCTCCATCACCCCGTTCAGCACCTTGCGGTTATTCACCTTCACCACATAATCGCCACGCGCGATTCCCGCCGCTTCCAGCGCGTCGCACAGCATCGCGCAAATCTCGGCATCCGCCGCCACCGACCCGGTGCCCACCGTATCCGCATCACACTGATAAAACTGCCGAAACCGCCCCGGCCCCGGCTTTTC
>JAYTCN010000422.1:0-3042 GCA_043736475.1 Paracoccaceae bacterium | reverse complement strand
CCGTTTCCGGCGAAGTTATCGAACGAAATGCCCTTGTCGGCGGCATCGCTTCCGCAGCGGGCCCTGCCATGTTCAAGCTGATCCGTGACGGCGCATTAGAATTACGCGCCGATGTCGCAGAGCCAGATTTGGTGCGTCTCGCCGCTGGTCAAGCAGCGCAAATGGTAGCTGTAGGCGCCAGCGAACCCTTGGCCGGCAAGGTGCGGCTTGTCGAGCCTACGATAGATGCTACCTCTAGGTTGGGGCGTGTGCGGATCACTCTGGACAAGCCGGAATTGGTTAGATCGGGCATGTTTGTCGATGCGGTGGTTTTGGTCACTGAACGTAAGACAATTGCCGTTCCGGTAACGGCGGTGGGGTCCAGTGCAGACGGATCAACTGTGATGCGTGTGCGGGACGGGTTGGTTGAACGGATTCAAGTGGTAACAGGCATCCGCGATGGCGGCATGGTTGAAATTACGTCGGGCGTTGTACCGGGCGATCTTATCGTAACCAAGGCTGCGGCCTTTGTGCGCGATGGCGATCATATTAATCCGGTTCTGGCGCAGGTTGAAACAAACTAGAGGCATTTTCGATGAACTTCTCAGCCTGGTCGATCCGAAATCCCATTGCGCCCCTGTTGGCGTTTGTGATGCTTATGGTGCTTGGGTGGCAGTCCTTTACCGCAATGCCGATCACCAGGTTTCCAAACATCGACGTGCCATTGGTAGCGGTGACCGTAGCGCAATCCGGCGCTGCCCCGGCGGAACTTGAGGCGCAGGTAACCAAAAAGATCGAAGACGCACTTGCAGGCGTGAACGGTGTAAAGAACGTCATCTCGACCGTGACAGATGGCGTTTCTACCACTGCTGCCGAATTCGTTATGGAAGTACCCACCGACAAAGCCGTCCAGGACGCCAAGGATGCGATTGACCAGATCCGCGGCAGTTTGCCAGGATCTATCGAGGCGCCAATCGTGACCCGCGTTGATGTCGAGGGGCAGGCGATCATGAATTTCGCGGTTTCTTCGCCAAATATGTCGATTGAAGAACTGTCTTGGTTTGTGGATGACAAGATTACCCGAAGTCTGCAGGGCCGCCCTGGCGTCGGGCGGGTGGATCGCTACGGCGGCGCTGATCGAGAAATTCGTGTGGAACTTGATCCGGTTCGTTTGGACAGTTTCGGTATCACTGCTCAAGCTGTCAGCCATCAACTTAGTGCGACTAATACAAATCAAGGGGCCGGACGCAGCGAAATTGGCACGGGTGAACAGGCTATCCGCACATTAGGCGATGCAGCCACTGTGCAAGGTCTAGCCAACACGACCATCGCTCTGCCATCCGGACGGCACGTGCGGCTGGCAGACCTTGGCAAAGTGCTGGACACGTTCGAAGAGCTCCGTTCTTTTTCGCGTTTTAACGGCGAACAGGTTGTGACGATGTCCATCTTTCGTGCCAAGGGGTCATCCGAGGTGTCTGTTGCCAAGGTGGTTAACGACTCGCTTGCCACAATTCGTGCGCAGTATCCCGAGGTGGCGATAACGCCGGTCGATGACACGGTTTTCTACACCTACGGCAACTATGAAGCCGCGCTGACCACCCTTGTCGAGGGTGCTATACTGGCCGTCCTTGTTGTGCTCGCTTTTCTGAAAAACTGGCGAGCCACCCTGATCGCCGCAGTTGCATTGCCGCTTTCAGCGGTGCCAACGTTTTGGGTGATGGATTTGCTGGGTTTTTCGCTTAACCTCATCAGTTTTCTAGCTATCACGCTGGCCACGGGCATTTTAGTGGATGACGCAATTGTAGAAATAGAAAACATCGCCCGACACATCCGAATGGGCAAAACCCCCTATCGCGCGGCGATTGAAGCCGCAGATGAAATTGGCCTTGCAGTTATTGCCACCACTTTTACCATCGTCGCCGTCTTCGTACCGGTGTCCTTCATGCCGGGCATCCCCGGCCAATATTTCCGCCAATTCGGCCTCACGGTCGCTATTGCCGTGCTGTTCAGCCTTCTGGTTGCCCGTTTGATCACACCAATGATGGCTGCTTATCTGATGCGCGACAAAGATGCCCATGAGGACGACCAGAAAGACGGCTTTATCATGCGCAACTATCTGCGCTTTGTTAAATCCAGCACTAAAACCATCCGCCTGCCTTTCGGTATGAAGCTGGGCAAATACTACATCACTCTGCTTGCTGCCATTGGCGTTCTGATCGTCTCGGGCTATTTCATGCTCCAAATTCCAGGCAGCTTCATTCCCCCCGAAGACGTCAGCCGCATCGCCATCTCGGTGGAACTGCCGCCCGGGTCGACATTGGCCGATACGGATACCACCACCAAAGCCATGGTCGCCAAGATCAAGAATCTTGATGGTGTGGAAAATGTATTTGTGCTGGGTGGATCATCGCCCACGGGCGAGCGTGACATCCGCCGGGCCAGTGTGACCGTACTGCTGGGCAAGCTTGACCATTCGCTGATCCATAAATTCAGCAACCTCGGCCAGAAAATCCCGCTGATCGGCCCCTACATACCGCAAGCCAGGAATGAAGGCCGTCAAATTCCACAAAATCAGGTCGAAGCAAACATTTTCGCTTTGTTGGCGGAAATCCCAGATGTGCGGGCGTTCAAATTGAACGACCGTGGAGAGCGGGATATTTCGTTTTCCATCCTTTCGTCGAATGAGACTGATTTGAACACCGCCGTCGCCCTTCTGGAAGCCGCGCTGCGCGGTGATCCGTTACTGGCAGGCGTTGCAGCATCGGGTGCTCTGCCGCGCCCTGAGGTGCAGATCAAACCCCGCGCTGAGGAGGCGGCCCGCCTTGGAATTACCGCCCAGCAAATTGCGTCGGTGGTTCGGGTGGCAACCATTGGTGATATAGATGCTGCCCTTGCCAAATTGTCGGTTGACGGGCGTCAAATCCCTATTCGAGTGCGCCTGAATGATGATGCCCGCGCCGACCTTAGTCGCATTGCCGCGCTGAAAATCACAACTGCAACTGGGGCAACCGTGCCGCTAAGTGCGGTGGCGGAAATCCAGATCGCCGAAGGTCCGAGTGTGGT
>JAYTCN010000421.1:0-3042 GCA_043736475.1 Paracoccaceae bacterium | reverse complement strand
GTCAGGCCGGACACATCGCCACCACTAACGTCCGCCTTGGCGCGCAGAACGATGTCTGCGGGATAAGGCGACAGATCGGCAGGAAGGCCGGAGTCATCCAGCAAAAAAACGCGCAGGTCCGCATCCCGTGCGCGGGACAACGCGCGGTCGACGCCCATCGATTCGATGGCATCGTCGGTCTGCCGCAGGCCGGCGGTATCCAGCAGCGTCACCGGCAGACCGCGCAGGTCCATGCGGACTTCGATCACATCACGGGTCGTTCCAGCGATGTGCGAGGTCAAGGCCGCCTCGCGCCCGGCCAACTTGTTGAGCAGGGTGGACTTTCCGGAATTCGGCGCGCCCACGATGGCAACCTCGAACCCATCACGCAGGCGTTCGGTGGCGGCGGCACCCTGTACCTCGGCGCGCAAATCGGTCAGAAGGCCGCCGATCAGCGCAAAGACTTCGGGCCGCACATCCACAGGCACATCTTCGTCGGCAAAGTCGATGGTCGCCTCGATCAGCGCCGCCGCGCGAACCATGCGCGCGCGCCAGCCCATCGCACGCTGACCAACAGCACCGGACAACACGCGAAAGGCCTGCCGCCGTTGCGCCTCGGTTTCAGCGTCGATCAGGTCGGCCAGACCTTCGACCTGTGCCAGATCGAGGCGACCGTTTTCCAGGGCACGGCGGGTGAACTCGCCGGGGTCGGCCATCCGCAGGCCGGGCTGGGCGGCAAGGGCGCGCAGCACGGCGGACAGCACGGCAGGGCTGCCGTGGGTGTGCAGTTCGACCACATCCTCGCCGGTAAAGCTGTGCCCCGCAGCAAACACCAGAACCAGAGCCTCATCCCGAACCACCCCGTCGTGCGTCAAGCGGCGCAGAGCCGGGTGACGAAATGGGGGCAACCCCCCGGCCAAAGCCGCCGCTGCCACAAACGCCTGCGGCCCAGAAATGCGGATGACCGCCAGCCCGGCCTTGCCGCGCGCGGTGGCCGGGGCGAAGATCGTGTCCATCGCCGTCTTAGCTGTTCATCGAATCGAAGAAGTCGGCGTTGGATTTCGTCTGCTTCAGCTTGCCGATCAGGAATTCGATGGCGTCGGTGGTGCCCATCGGTTGCAGGATGCGACGCAGCACATAAGTCTTGGACAGTTCGACCTTTTCGATCAGCAGTTCCTCTTTCCGCGTGCCGGATTTCAGAATGTCCATCGCCGGGAACACACGCTTGTCGGCGATCTTGCGGTCAAGCACGATCTCGCTGTTGCCGGTACCCTTGAATTCCTCAAAAATGACTTCGTCCATCCGGCTGCCGGTGTCGATCAGCGCGGTGGCGATGATGGTCAGTGAGCCGCCTTCCTCGATATTCCGCGCGGCCCCGAAGAATCGCTTGGGGCGCTGCAGGGCGTTCGCGTCCACACCGCCAGTCAGCACCTTGCCGCTGGACGGCACGACAGTGTTGAAGGCGCGCCCAAGTCTTGTGATCGAATCAAGCAGGATCACAACATCTCGTTTGTGTTCGACCAGACGCTTGGCCTTTTCGATCACCATCTCGGCCACGGCGACGTGGCGGGTGGCAGGTTCGTCGAAGGTGGAACTGACAACTTCGCCCTTTACCGAGCGCTGCATGTCGGTGACTTCCTCGGGCCGTTCGTCGATCAGAAGGACGATCAGATAGCACTCGGGGTGATTGGTCGCGATGGAATGCGCGATGTTTTGCAGCAGCACGGTCTTGCCGGTGCGCGGCGGGGCCACGATCAGGCCGCGCTGGCCTTTGCCGATCGGGGCGACAAGGTCGATGATGCGGGCGGAGCGGTCTTTGAGCGTGGGATCCTCGACCTCCATCTTGAACCGCTCATCCGGGTACAGCGGCGTCAGGTTGTCGAAGTGGACCTTGTGCTTGGCCTTTTCGGGATCGTCGAAGTTGATCCGGGTGACCCTGGTCATGCAGAAATAGCGCTCATTCTCGCGCGGGGCCTGGATGACGCCCTGAATCGTATCGCCGGTGCGCAGCGAAAACACCCGCAGGATCTCGGGCGAGACGTAGATGTCATCGGGACCGGGCAGGTAGTTGGCCGATGGCGAGCGCAAGAACCCGAAGCCGTCCTGCAAAACCTCAAGCACGCCGTCGCCGCCGATCTCCCACCCCTCTTCGGCGTGTTCCTTGAGGATCGAGAACATCATCTCGCCCTTGCGCATGGACGGGGCGTTCTCGATCTCCCACTCCTCGGCCATGGCCAGAAGGTCGGCCGGGGTCTTGGCCTTGAGTTCGGAAAGGTTGAGCCGCTGGACGGTCTCTTCGGTCATCGGGAAACACCTATGGCACCCTGCGGGCGCGCGGATCGGACGGGGCGGGGTTCATGGAACGGGGGGCGCATGGGCCGGACGGCCCTGCATCGCCCGAGGTAGGCGAGGCTGCAGCAGAAGTCAACCGGCCTAGAACCTGACGAACACCGACAGCACGATCACCACCAGCAACAGCGTCGGCACCTCGTTCATCATGCGGTACTGACGACCGGTCAGGGTGTTGCGCCCGACCGCAAGATCCTTGCGCCGGGCGGCCAGCCAGATGTGGAACCAGGTCATCGCCAGAACCGAGGCAGCCTTGGTCCAGGGCCAGACCGACGACCAGTCAACAATGCCGGGGGTCAGCACCAGCGCCAGACCTGCCACCCAGGCCACGATCATCGAAGGGTTCATGATGACGCGCAGAAGCCTGGCTTCCATCACCCCGAACACCTGATCCAGTTCGCTGCCGGTCGTTGCCCGCTCGACATGGTAGACAAAAATACGGGGCAGATAGAACAGACCGGCCATCCAGGCGATCACCGCCATCACGTTCAGCGACTTGGTCCAGGGGTAGGCAGAGGCAAGGAATTCGTCCAAGGGGCACCACGGGTCGGGGAACGACACCTTCTTATAAAGAGAAAAGAGAAAAGAGTATGATGTGATTGTAGGGCCGGTGGATAACGGGATAACCGAAATAGTCCACCAGTTTATCTACAGGCCTGGCCGTGACAATCGGTCGCGAAACTATCGTTCGAAGATGCCTAATACAATCAGAAA
>JAYTCN010000420.1:0-7144 GCA_043736475.1 Paracoccaceae bacterium | reverse complement strand
GGCAGCGCTGCGATGCTCGTAATAATGTGCCGCCAGCAGAAACACTGCCTGGCGCAAATCCTGCGGTACCGCATTCCAACCCGCGCCGTAACCGCCGTTGAAAATCACCTCAACCGAGCCGTCGGCGGGAAAGCCCGGCAGATAGCCGCCGGCCCCGCGCAGTTTTGGCCTGCGCCCGTCCTTCACCAGCACCCAGGTCGCCGGATCAACCGCAATCGCGTCGCCGGACCGGTCCTTCACGGTCACGCTTTCCAGCGCCAGAACCGGTGCCAGCGGAAACACCTGGCCCTGGGAATCCGACCAACGGGTCAGGCTCCACAAGAACCGGCGCGCCAGCAACGCCAGCCCGATCCGGGTTTCAACTGCCGCCATCGCCGCCCGCAGGCAGGTCTCCAGAAGCGCATCCTGCGCCCCGTCATCGGCAAACCCCGATCCCAGCCGCAAATGCTGCTTGAACCCAGCCACAGGAATGGCTGCCGACAGCGGCGACCCCAATTCATTCAGCATGACCATTCTCCGCTATAACCAAAAAGCACCCCCCGCACGCCCGACGCCACTAGGGAGGGGACCGCATCAAAGGCAGATGCGAGGGGTGCGCTTCCCTTCTCCACCCGTGGAGAAGGTGCCCGAAGGGCGGATGAGGCGGTGCCCCGCCCGCCCGCAACGCCGCTTACGACACCGCGAACTTCAGCAGCTTGATCGCGGCAAAGTCGCTGACATCACCACCGACGCGCTTGGTGGCATAGAACAACACATGCGGCTTGGCGCTGAACGGATCGCGCAAGATGCGCAGATCGGGACGCTCGGCAATCGTGTAACCGGCGGTAAAGTCACCGAAAGCGATTGCGAAGGCACCGGCGGCAATATCGGGCATGTCCTCGGCCACCAGCACCCGATAGCCCAGCAACCGCGCCGGCTCGCCGGCCGCCAGACCGTCCGACCACAAGAAACGCCCATCGGCGTCCTTCATCTTGCGTACCGCGCCAGCGGTCTTCGAGTTCATCACGAAGCTGCCATTGGCGCGGTAGCGCGCCCCCAGCGCATAGACCAGGTCAACCACGGCATCGGCCGGCTGGGCCGCGTTGAAATCAGCCGCCGCCCCGGTCGCCACATAGCCCAGATTGCCCCAGTTCCAGGTCGCATTGGCCACTTTGGTATAGCTCAGAAACCCCTTCGGCTTGTCGATGCCGTCACCGGAAACAAACGCCAGACCTTCGGACCGCGAGAATTTGTCGGCAATCCGCGCCGCCAGCCATTCCTCGATGTCAAAGGCGGCATCGTCGAGCAGGCGCTGGCTCGATTTTGGCAAAGCCGCCAGCTCGTGCAGGGTAATGGTGATCCGCTCGACCGTCGGCGTGCTGGTTTCAACCTGCGATGCGGTTTCCGACGCCCAGCCAGCGCCAATATCCGTTGTGTCGACCAACACGTCATAGCCATTGGATTCGACGGTCACCACATTGGCCACCGAACGCACGGTGCCCGCGCCGCGCAGCACCCCGGTAATGCGGTCGGCCACCTGTTTGACCACCAGATAGCCGCCATCAACATTGACTGCCGTGGACAAGGCCTTTTCCTCGGTCTGCAACCCGCGCAGGCCGTCGTCATCGCCGTTGCGCAGATAGGCGGCAAAGGCCTTCTGGTGCGGCGTCGCCCCATCGGCGGCGCGCGAAAGTTGCGGGCGGGCATCCGCCACGGATTTTCGATCCAGCATGGTCAGTCTCTGCTCCTGTTCCTTCAAACGAGATTTAATGTCGCTTTGAAATGAGTTGAAATCGCTCAGAAATCCAGCCATGGCTGTTTTGATCTCTGCGGCGGGGTCTGCGTCGGACACACCTGCGCCTGCCCGCGTCTTGGCTTCCATTTCTTTCATCAGGTTTCCTTTGGGGGTTTGTGTTCAGGCCAGCACGGCCCGGGCTTTCTCAAAAATCCCGGCCAATTCCTTGACCAGCCGCATGTCTTCGTCGGCAGCGCTGACCCGCGCCTCGCGCAGCATCGGAAAGGTCACCAGCGACACTTCCCACAATTCGATCTCGTGCAATATCCGCCCGCCCCTTTCGGCTTTCTCCGACCGCAACGCCCGATAGCCGATCGACAACCCGTCAATCGCGCCCGCCTTCAGCAGCACCAAAGCCTCGCGCCCGGCCTGCACATCGGTCAGCAGCCGACCTTTGACAAACAGCCCCTGCCCGTCCTCACGAATGGCGTCCCAGACGCCAATCGGTTTGGCCGGATCGTGCTGCCACAGCATCTTGACCGACCTGAACCGGGCCAGCGAGGCCGTAAACGCCCCCTTCTCGACCCGATCCCCGCCCTGATCCCTGGCGTTGAACAACGAGGCGTAACCGGCAATCCTGGCGTCCTCGCCGATCTCGCTGATCGCCTCGAATTTGCAGAACTTCGTCTCCAGTCCCGGCGTGATCCCCGGTTCAACCATCGTCGCCACCTCGTTCATAGGTTCATCAATTTCTGCGCCAGATCGGCCAGAAAGAACGTGGCGGTGCCAAACACCGCCAGCCATATCCGTTTCTCCAGCCGGTTCATCGCCGCTTCGATGCCGTCGAGCCGGTGCTCCAGCGCCTTCCAGCGCTCGTCAAACACCCGCTCGGTCGCATCGATGCGCACATTGGCGACATCGAAAGGCTCGTACAGGAACCGCGACCCGGTCCCGCGCGTCGGTGAAGCCATCATTCGCCCGCCAGCTTCGGCAGGCCCAGGAGGCTGCGCTTTTCGGCTTCGGTCAGAAAGTCGGCCGCCGCCACCCGTCTCCACAACGCGTCGCGCTCCACGGCCAAAGCCGGCACATTGTCCATGTCCGGCAACAGCGAAATCTCGGTACCCAGATGGCCTGACAGCCAGCCAGACATCGCCTCCAGCACCTTGGCAACCAAGGGCAGCACCGTCAGCCGGTAAAACGCCCGGTTCGCCTCCTGATAATTGGCGTAAGTATTGTCACCCGGCAGCCCCAGCAGCATCGGCGGCACCCCAAAGGCCAAAGCCACTTCGCGCGCCGCCGATTCCTTGGTTTTCTGAAACTCCATATCGGCCGGCGAAAACCCCATCGGCTTCCAGTCCAGCCCGCCCTCCAGCAGCATCGGCCGCCCGGCGTTGCGCGCCCCGGTGTGGTGGCTTTCCAGCTCCTCGACCAGCCGGTCGTACTGCTCGGCCCCCAGCGATCCCATGCCGTCGGCGCCCTTGTAGACAATCGCCCCCGACGGCCGCGCCGCGTTGTCCAACAGCGCCTTCGACCACCGGCTGGCCGATGTATGCACATCCAGCGCCGCAGCCGCCGCCTGCAACGGCGACAGCCCGTAGTGGTCATCCTGCGGATGGAACGTGCGCACATGCAGCACCGGGGCCAGGTCGCCGGTCAAATCGAACCGGTGTTTTTTTGACCCGACTTCGTAATCATAGGCGATCGGCCAACCGTTGGGGCCAGCCACGATTTTCATCCGGTCCGACCGCAAGACATGCAACTCAACCGGCAATCCCGCCCCGCCAACGGACTCGAGAAAGCCATCGCCGCTCAACAGCAATTGTCCGAAAAACCCCTCGAAAAGCGCCGCCCCGCCCTGCGAATTGTTCGGTTTGGCCAATAATCTCAGCACCGGATGGGTGGCGTACCGGCGCTGTTCGTCCTGCAACACGAACGGCAAAGCCGCCGCCGCCTCGGCGATCATCTTCACGCAGCGAAACCCGACCGGGTTGCCGATAAAGCCGCTGCGGGTCAGGCTGACCGTATCGCGCGGCGACCAGGCCGCCCGCCCGCCGCCATGAAAGGCGACCACGCCGGCAGCAGCCGAGGCTTTCACCTCCGCCGCCGGACCCCGCGCCCGCTGAAACAGCTGCAACACCATCTGCTTGTCTCCAATTTCAAAAACTGTGATCGGCGAACCGCCTCCCCTCTCCACTGGCGGAGAGGGTGCCCGCAGGGCGGGTGAGGCGCTTCGCCCAGCCGAACCCCCTCATCCGGCGCTGCGCGCCACCTTCTCCACCGGGTGGAGAAGGAGGAAACCCCGCATCTCTTCCCCTCTCCACTCGTAGTGAGGATTCCTCACAGCGACCGTATCCTCGGGTCCAGAAACCGCGCCGCTGGCTCGATCATCAATTCGGTGATCGCCCAGACCAAAGCATCGACCCGGTCCGGGCTGCCACGCCCCATGAACCCGTTGCGCGTCATCGCGCACATCTGGCTTTCCAGCTGCTTCATTCGACCGAAATGCACGATGCGGCCCTGCTCGTACAAAGCTGCCACCGGTTCGGCCCGCACCGCCTTGCCGCGCGTCGCCCGCACGGCGCGATAGCAAACCATCGGGTCAATTCCGCGCACCAAAGACGCCACCAGATCACCGCCCTGATTGACCTCGGCCACCAGCCTGTCGGCCTTGTGCCGGTGATAGGCGTTCACCGCCTTCTCCGCCCAAACCTGCGGCGATGCACCGCTGATCGAGCAATCTTCCAGCACCACCGCCCGCCAGTCCTGCGGCGGGCCCTCGTTGTCCACGCCGACCACAATTATCCCGCATTCGTCGGAATTCTTGCCACCGGTCACCGGCGGGTCCACCGCCACGACAACGCGGTTGAACGCGCCAACTGCATGAATGCGGCCATCGTCCAGCGCTTCGTCGTTCCACATCGCGCCTTCGATGTCGTCCAGCAACTCGCCGTCCAGCTCCTGCCGACCGCGCGACGACCCGTCGTATTTGGCCATCATCTTGTTATAAAACTGCTCCGACAGATTGGCCTTGTTGGCCCAGGTCGAAGCCCGCGTTGTCACCGTCAACTTGTCGGCCAGAATTTCCCGCAGCAGCTCGATATTCCTCGGCGTCGTTGTCACCACCTGCTGCGGTGTCAGCCCCAATCGCAGCGCAAACTGCAACATGTCCCAGGTATCCTCGCCCTTTTTCCACTTGGCCAGTTCATCGCACCAGGCCGCGTCAAACTGCGGTCCGCGCAGGCTTTCCGGGTCCGAGGCCGAAAACGACTGTGCGGTCGCCCCGTTCGGCCACAGCAACTGCTTGCGATCGCCGTTCCACTTCGGCCGCCGGTCGGGCGGCGAACAGGCGAGGATGCCGCTCTCGCCCATCACCATGATTTCACGCGCCTGATCCTGGGTCTCGGCCACCAGCGCCACCCGCCGGCAGCGTCCCGGATCGGACGGCGTCGCCCCCTCGACCATGGCGCGTACCCATTCGGCGCCGGCCCGGGTTTTGCCGGCGCCGCGCCCGCCCATGATGACCCAGGTCATCCAGTCGCCCGGCGGCGGCAACTGGTGGCCGGCAATCGCCCAGCATTCGAACAGATAGGGCAGCGCGCACAACGCGTTGTCACTCAATCCGTTCAGAAATTCGTTCGTCTCCAAGCTGGAGGCGAAGCCGAGCAAGCCGGGCATCGATCTCGCGTCGGGCTGCGACAAGGTCAAGGACAGCCCCGGCAAGCCCGCCGTTAGTTCCGCTACGTTTGACAAGTGCACCCTCCAGCGCCAGCACGATCCGCAGCGATTTCTGGTATTGATCTATGGCCTTGGCGAAATCATTCGGGTCGCCTTCGCCCGGTCCGGCCTTGTTCAGCCGCGCCACCGCCTTGCGCAATGCCGTCGCCATCGAACGCAGCAGCCGCACGGCGTCGGCAAACGCCGCTTCACCCGGCGCTGCCGGTTCCTTCTTTGCCGCTGCCATTTGTTGAACCCTTCGCGCCAATCGTCCCCTCACCCGCTTGCGGGGGAGGGTCAGGGTGGGGGCGCTTGCCTCATTCCACGACCCCGAAATCAAATTTTGCGGAACGCGCATTCATGCGCACCGATGCCGGCAGCCCGAAAACCAAAAAGCGGCCCGATCCATCCCGGATCGATCCGCTTCAGCCACCTGTTCCACT
The DNA here is from genome assembly GCA_043736475.1 of Paracoccaceae bacterium. Taxonomy (GTDB): domain Bacteria; phylum Pseudomonadota; class Alphaproteobacteria; order Rhodobacterales; family Rhodobacteraceae; genus JANMOK01. The sequence continues at coordinate 1,273 of JAYTCN010000420.1, read as the reverse complement.
ATGCCGGAACCTATACCTGAGAGCGTTCTCTATGTCAACAACTAAATCACAGGTTGAGTGTTACTGTTCAGTATCCGCCGCCCCGGTCGCAGTGGCCGCCGCTTCCGCCTCGGCCGCCAGTCGCGCCTCGATTTCGCGCCACCTGGCCACATTTACATTATGTTCGGCCAGGGTTTCGGCAAACGCGTGGCCACCGGTTCCGTCGGCGACAAAATACAGCCATGCAACCTCGGCCGGATTGACCGCTGCCTCAATCGCCGCCTGTCCCGGATTGGCAATCGGCGTCGGTGGCAGGCCGTCGATGATATAGGTGTTGTACGGCGTCTCGCGCGCCAATTCACTCTGCCTCAAACCGCGGCCCAGCGATTCTTTCCCGGCGGTCAGTCCGTAAATCACCGCCGGGTCAGTCTGCAACCTGATGCCCTGGTTCAGGCGATTGACAAACACGCCCGCCACCTTGTCCCGTTCCGAACTTACGCCGGTTTCCTTTTCGATGATCGAGGCCATCACCAGCATTTCCCCGGGCGAGCCGTACGGCAAATCCGCCGCGCGCCGCGCCCAGGCTTCGGCGACAATGGTTTTCTGCGCTTCCGCCATTTGGCCAAGGATCAGCAATCTCGAATCGCCGCGGCCGAAAAAGTACGTATTCGGCGCCAGCGATCCTTCGGCCGGGACCACGGCAATTTCGCCGGTCAATTCCGGCGTCTCCAGCAACCGCTGCACCACCTGCCACGAGGTGAAGCCTTCCGGGATCGTCACCTTGCGCTGCACGCCGCGGCCCGAGGTAATCAGCGCCAGCACATCCTCCATGCTGGCGCCGGCCGGTATCTCGTATTCACCGAATTTCAGGTCATTGTCGGCGCCGGAATAGCGTGCCGCCATGCGAAAGATCGTCGGGCTCGATATCGCACCCAGTTCCTGTAACTTGTCGGTCACAAAGCCCAGCCGGTCACCCCGCGCCACCTCGATCACCACCGGCCCGGTCAGCGGTCCCTCGGCACGAAACCGACGCTCGCCCCAGGAAATCAGCGCCAGCACCATGAACAGCGCCAGAATCAGAATCGTCAGCGCATTGGCGGCGACATGCCTCGACAGCATCAGCCGACCCTGCGTATCACAAGCGACGCATTGGTGCCGCCAAAGCCGAAAGAATTCGACAAGACGACGTCGATCTGCCGCCGCACCGCCTGGTTCGGTGCCAGGTCCAGTTCGGTCTCAACCTCCGGCTCATCCAGATTGATCGTCGGCGGTGCGATCTGGTCGCGGATCGCCA
>JAYTCN010000419.1:0-7158 GCA_043736475.1 Paracoccaceae bacterium | reverse complement strand
CGGCTGCTGCCGGTCAGCCATCACGGCATGATTCGCATCAACGTGATCCTTGCCCGGCCGGAATTGCCGCTCATTCACCGGATGGGTTTCGAGTTTCGTCGCCTGGCGCAGCGGATGGATCACTCGGTGGTCATCCAGCGTACAATTCTGGAGGATGAGCAGCCGGCTTCCATCGCCAAAGCCTTGCTGCGCAGCGGATGTGATGCTGCCATCGTCTATGCCCAGGACCATCCAATCATCCATCAGGCGATTGCAGATCTTGCCGCCCGCGCCAAGCCTGCGGTGACGATGATTTCCGATTTGCCGGGTTCGGCGCGCCTTGCCTACGCGGGCACCGATCACTACAGGGCCGGTCGTTCGGCCGGGTATTTTCTGAGCCGGATGTGTCAGCCCGGTGACGTCATCGTCTTGTGCAATCACCTTGGTTTTCAATCCCATGCACAACGGGTGCAGGGTTTGAAGGACCATTTGGCCGAATTCGCACCGGGCTTTGATATCGCGCAGATTATCGAAGGCGGCGACGATGTCGTCCGCTCGGAAACCCGGCTCAAGGAAATTTTCCGCAGGTACCCGGATGCGGTGGCGATTTACAATGTTGGGGCGGCCAATCGAAGCGTTGCCGCCGCAATTACCGCCGATATCTTGCGAAAGCGACCGGTGTTCATCGGGCATGAACTGACCCAATTCACCCATAAGATTCTGCGCCTCGGCCTGATGACCCTGACCATTGACCAAAGTCCCGAGCTTCAGGCGCAGTTCGCCATGGATGTCCTGTTGAACCATTTCGGTTTTGCCAAGGCATCACCTGTGGTGCCGCCCTATGCCTCGACGGTTCCAATCGTGCTGTACGGGCCGGAAAATTTGCCGGATACGGTGCCGAAGTGACGGTCAAATCGGTGCGGCACTGGCCGCAAGCCACGCTGCCATCTCCTTGCGCAACTCCTGGGCATGCGCGGGATCAAAGCCGCGTGGATCGGGGCCGAAGATACCATGCAGGCTGTGGTTTGGGTCGTGGCGCTGCGGGCCGTACGGGTCTTCGCCCGCTTCGCCAGGTCTTGCTGAGGGAAGCAGGGTCATGTCTACAGTCCGCGGCTGGTAAGCAGCCAGAAGGGTGGTCTCGAACAGTCCGGCGTGATCGGGCGGAAATCGACCGCCCGGGTTGCCGTTGACGGCAAATGCCAGAACCGCCAGCTTGCCACCCCTGGCGTTCCACCCTGCCGCGATACCGGCGATCAACGCCAGTTGTTCAGCAGCGAAATGCCCGCTGAAAAGAACCGCCTGCCGCACCCCAAGTATCTCAAGCCGCGACAGGGTGACGTCCAGGATGGCCGCAATCTCTTCCGGCCCCGGCATCATCACCGTCCAGGGATAGGCCCCATGCCCCCCGCCCGTCCCCCACCATAGCGGCGGATAGACAAGGCCGCCGGCAATCGCCGCCGCATCCAGACACAACCCGTGAGCCTGCAAGCCGTCCAGCCCCACCGGCAGATGCTGGCTGTGATATTCAATGGTTCCCAGAGGCAGCCAGACCCGCGGGCAGCGGGCCATTTCCTCGGCAATCTGTCCGGGGCGCAAAAGTTCCAGCTGGCGGGTCATCGGCATCCTATTGGTAAAAATTTCGCGGCCAGTTGTGGGGGACAAGGGCGGCTTTCAGGTCATCGGGAAAAGCCGCGCCATCGCTGTAAGCGATATTCATATCAACCTGTTCGGGGTTCAGCATTCCGGGAATGACGCAGGACAGTTCGGCGCAAGACAACACGTACCGCATCGCGGCCTCGGCCAGCGTTGGGTAATAGGGCGCGCAAAGCGCCTTCAGCGCCCGCACCCGCCGCAACGTCTCGCCAAATCGATCACCGCGGAAAAGTTGCGCCGGAACCGAACCTTCAGGAAAACTGGCGTAGGTGCTGTCTTCCCAATTCCCGACCAAAGAACCGGAATCCAGGGGAACCCGGGCGATGAACCCTTGCGTCCCGGCTCCAGCCTTGAACAAGTCCGCCGCCGGACGCTGCTCGAACAGGTTCAGCACGACTTGTAGGCTGGCGACCAAACCCAGACGGGCCAAATCCACGCCGTCTTGCGGGCGATAGTCGCGGATCGAGACGCCGATCTGGTCGATCTTCCCCTCGATCCGCAGGGCGTTCAGGGTTTCAAGCCAATCAAGTTCACAGAGGCCCGAGGCCATCCAGGAATGCAGTTGAAAGAGATCAATCCGATCAACCTGCAAACGCCGCAGGGCATCGTCGACCATCCGGCGCAAATACCACGCCGGATAACGGCCGCGCATCTGCGGCGCCTCGTCATTCGGGTCTGGCCATTCGACTGGTTGGGCCTTGGTTGCAACGTGGATCTTGTGTCCGTGCCACTGTTTCAACGCTCGCCCGATCACCGCTTCGGAATGGCCATTGCCATAGATGAATGCGGTATCGACAAAGTTCACGCCCTGGTCAAACGCATGATGCAGGGTGCGGATCGAGGCCGCGTCATCAACCTTGCCCCAGTCGCCACCCAACTGCCAGGCCCCGAATGCGATCTCGCTGACCTGCCAGCCGGTGCGGCCGAAATTGCGGTATTTCATCCTTTCCTCCCGGTTCGATGGTCAGAATAATCAGCGCGACACCACCGGAAAGCACCCTGTTGATGATTTTCCATCAATCTGGCACGGCAATTTCGCGCGGCGAGATCAAATGTTCTCGGCGGTGAAGATGTCAAACCCGACCAGGTTTTGGCTGGGCGGCAGGCCGCTGCCGGTGGCGCGCATCGCGGCAACGGCCTCTTTCGCCAGGCGGGTCAGCGGGTGGGCGATGACCATTGTCAGCAAGCCTTCGATCAGGCCGGTGCGGGTCGACTCCATCAATTCATGGCACACCGTCACCAGTTTGCCGGCCCGACCAGAGGCGGCGACGGCATCCATCACCCCGATCGTCCCGCCGCCACCATGGTAGATCGCCACCAGGTCGGGCACCCGCGCGAGCAAGTCTTCGGTCATGTCGCGGGCGATCCGGCGGTCCTCAAAGGTCGAAATCGGCTCCATCAGGGTGAATTCAGGCGCATGTTCGCGGAAATAACTGCGAAAGCCGCTCTCGTTCAATTCCTGACAGCGGTAGCGATGATTGCCGACAAGGATGGCGACGCGGCCCGGCGCCCGGCACAAACGGGCAATTGCCCAGCCCGACGTGCGCCCGACCTTCCAGTTATCCAGCCCGACATAGCCGGTAACGCAAGCGGCGGTGAGGCCAGAGATCAGGCCAAACACCGGAACGTTCTTCATCGCCAAAGCCTCAATTGCCTGCGCCACCCGCGGATGTTCGGCGGTCACAACGGCCAGCACATCGACACGATTGCCCATGTCCAGCATTCTTGCGGCCACGGCTTCGGGGCTCAGGTCGTCCATATGTTCAACCACGATCCGCGCGCCCGGACCCGCCTCGGCCGCAGCCAGCTTGAGCGCGCCAGCGATCATCTGATAAAATGCGCGGTTGGATTGTTGTAACAAGAATCCCAGTCGCAATACCGGTTGGCCCACGCCCAGACGGTCCCGCAAGGCGGGGGTCGCATAAAAGCCCAGCGCCACCGCCGCCGCCAGTACCTTGTCACCAGTCGCTTTGCGCACCGGATGCCGGCCGTTGAGGATGCGGTCAATGGTCGAGACAGAAACCCCCGATGCTGCTGCCAAATCTGCGATCGTGGGACGACGTGCCATTCTGTATCCTGACCGAATCTTTCATTTCGATGAGCGTGGATTTTGCGCGATTTGACGCAAAATACCTCAGACTCATGAAATGCTTGTGCCATTGGCTTTGTCAATGGAATAGTCGTTCCGGCAACACCGCGGCACGCTAAGAGGATCTCGCTTTGACGATAAAGGTAGCAATAATCGGGGCGGGCATCATGGGTGCCGATCACGCCCGCATCATCGCCTTTGATTTACCCGGCACAGTGCTTCAGGTCGTCTGCGACGCGTCGGCCGCCCGCGCGCGGGCGATTGCCGAAGAAACCGGGGCGCTGCACGTCACCAGCGATCCCATCGCAACGATCTTGCGCAGCGATGTGGATGCGGTGCTGATTGCCAGTCCCGATGACACCCATGCCGACCTGACCGTCGCCGCCGTGCAGGCGGGCAAACCGGTGTTGTGCGAAAAACCCCTGGCGCCCAACAGTGCCGATTGCCTGCGGGTGATCGACGCCGAAGTCCGGTCCGGCCGCCACCTGATCCAGATCGGTTTCATGCGCCGCTTTGATCCGTCCTATACCGAAATGAAGGCGGCCCTTGCCGCAGGCCGCATCGGCCCGGCGCTGATGTTCCACTGCTTCCACCGCAACGTCTCGGCCCCGGCGAATTTCACCGGGCAGATGGCGATTTCCAATTCGGCCCCGCACGAATTCGACGCGGCCCGCTTCGTGCTGGACAGCGATTATGCCGCAATCACGGTGTTTCGACCCAAACTGGTTGACCAAACAAAAGTCGGCGCACCGGTTATGATGGTTCTGGAAACCGTCACCGGCCAGTTGGTCAATGTCGAGATCAACAACAACGCCGCCTATGGCTATGACGTGCGCGGCGAGTTGGTGGGTGAAAGCGGCTCGGTCTTTCTGCGCGCCCCGGTGAATTCCGAAATCCACACCGCCCTGACCCGGCAGGAAAGCTACCCCGCCGACTGGCGGCCCCGCTTTGCCGAAGCCTACCGTCTGCAAAACCGCGCCTGGCTGAAGGCGATCCAGACCGGAATTCCATCGCCCATCGCGGCCAATGCCTGGGACGGCTACTGCGCCACGCTGGTCGCCGAGGCGGGCGTGGCCTCTTTGGCTGCGGGCCACAGAATCGCGGTCAAACCGGCCGCAAAACCAGCCTTTTACGCGTGAGGTGAGTCATGAAACTCGGATTCGTATCTGACAGTCTGGGGGGCCGCAGCTTCACCGACATGCTCGATTGTGCGGTGGCGCTTGGCGTGCACGGGGTTGAGGTCAACACCGGCGGCTGGTCCACGGCACCACATTTTGACCTTGCAGCGATGAAGGATGCGGGTGCACGCAAGGCGTTTCAAAAGGCCTTCACCGATCGTGGGCTGGAAATCATCGCGCTGAACGCCAATGGCAATCCGCTGCATCCGGTGTCTGGCCCGACGCAATCTGCCTGCCTTGCCGACACGATCCGCATTGCCGGCGGCATGGGCATAAAAACGGTCTGCTGCATGTCGGGTCTGCCCGGTGGCGGACCGGGCGAGCAAACGCCGAACTGGATCGTGTCAAGCTGGCCGCCCGAAACCCAGACGATCCTGAAATGGCAATGGGAGGCGGTTCTGCTGCCCTATTGGCACGATTTGGCCAAGCTGGCCAGCCGGCACGGGGTCGAGAAATTCGCGCTGGAACTACACGGTAATCAATTGGTCTATAACGTCCCCAGCCTGTTGAAACTGCGCGCCGAAATCGGCCCGGTTTTGGGGGCGAACCTTGACCCGTCGCACCTGTTCTGGATGGGCGCCAACCCGCTTGCCGCCGCCGATGCGCTGGGCCTGGCCGTGCATCACGTTCACGCCAAAGACACCCTGCTGAACCCGCCGGTGCAGGCCACCACCGGCCTTCTGGAAAATGGCAGCCTGATGAACATCGCCGCGCGGTCGTGGTCGTACATCACCCTGGGTTTCGGCCATGGCGAGGAATGGTGGCGCAGCTTTTGTTACCGTCTGCTGATGGCGGGCTATGACGGTTGGCTGTCGGTCGAACATGAGGATGTGATGCTGAACTCCCATGAAGGCCTGGCGAAATCGGTGGCGCTGTTGCAGGGGGTCATGCCGACACTGGCTTCGGACTATGTCCCGCAAGCGATCTGAAGCAATTCTGGACCGGATCGCCGCCTGTGCCGCGCCAGATGTCGGGGCCGAAGACCTGATCCGCTTTGATCACCCGGGTCGGACATTCGCAAATTTCCGCTATCTGGATGGTAATTTCCGATGCTGAAATGGCCTTAGCGCTCATGAAACCGACCGCGCCGCCGTCAGGCTGGCACTGGACAACAAACGCTGTCAAAACTGCGAATATTGTTCCTAATCGGTCGCCGGGCCCATTTTCCAACTGATCTTGGAACGACTAACCCGTTGAAATCATTGGCGCACCGGAGAGGATGAAGCTGGGAACTGCTATGTCGTTGTTGGTGCGATATAACTACTCTTGCCGCGACTGCCTTCCGTCCAACAACGGCAAGACCGGCAGCGCAACTTGTCGGAACGACGGTAGACGACAAGCGTGACTGGTCACCTCGCCAAGCTGAGGGCGCTGCCGAGGAGTCCGGCGATAAGCCGTCGTCGCTCCAGGTCGTCCCCCTTTATTCTCTGCATCGAAGTCCAGACCGGGAAATCCATCAGCGCGAGCATAAGCTGAAGCACGGTGTCTGGCAGGGCTTCATCCTTGACAGCTTCGCGGACCAGCGCGGCAACGCCCGCCTCCACGGCTCGCAGAAATTCGTCCAGCTCGGGGACGAGATGCCGGTCGGCAGACGCCGCCGTGAGCCGAAGCGCACCACGTCGGTAGAACCTGTCAAGCTCATCGACAAGGCGCTGAAGACGATCCTCCGTCCTGTCGATACCCTTGAATGTTGCCGGTGCCCGTTCGGGCACCGGCGGGTCCATCTCTTGCCAGACATGCGCGCCGCAGGCCGCGACCAGTGATCCCAAAGTGGGAAAGTGACGATAGACCGTCGCCGCGCCGATGCCGGCGCGTTTGGCGACGTCGACGAAAGACGTTGCCGCGACGCCCTGCTCGTCATGCAGCAGCATCGTCGCGCTCACGATGCGCTCCCTGGTTTCGGCCTGGGTCTTTGCACGGTCGTTCATCCGATAACTACGGCGAGTCATCCGATCTTCCATATTGACGATAACATTATTCCGTGAAATAGTCATTCCGTGAATTTGCCCGATGTCGAGGCAAATGTCCATTGAGGATCTCGCCATGAACATGATTGCATCCACTGGCACGAGCACGCCATCCCGCGTTGAGGAACTTCGGTTTCTCGGCCTCCCGACTTGGATCAAGGCAGATCGGGAATTGACCGGCGGTCACTTCAGCCTGATCGAGCAGGTCATACCGGCTGGCTTCGAGTCGCCTTGGCATGTGCATCATTCCGAAGACGAGTCGTTCTACGTCATCGAAGGAAAGATGTCGGTG
>JAYTCN010000418.1:0-3061 GCA_043736475.1 Paracoccaceae bacterium | reverse complement strand
GCATCGGGGAAGACCTCGGTGTTGTACATCAACACGTTCGGACCCCACTGATAGGGCACGCCATAGTGAACCCCACCCACTGTATGCCACGGGGCGTTTTGCAGACGTTCGTCAATGGTTGACCAACTTGGAATCAGTGCTGTGTTGATTTCCTGCACCCGTTTGCCAGCGACCAATCGAAGCGAAGCATCGCCCGATGCGGTAACAAGGTCAAAGCCGCCTTCGTTCATCAGCGCGACCATTTCGTCAGAGGTATTCGCCGTCTTGACGTTAACCTTGCAACCGGAGGCAGCTTCGAACTTTGTCACCCAGTCAAACGCCGCATCTGTTTCGCCGCGCTCGACATAGCCCGGCCAGGCGACGATGCTGACTTCGCCTTCCCCGGCACCAAGTTCTGTCATCATGCCGGCAAGACCGGGCGTTGTGGCGAGCAGCGCCACGATGGCAGTGCAGCCGGCGAGTGTATTTTTCATGATCTTCTCCCAATGGATGATCAGGATATTGCAAGCGGAAACCGCCCCCTGATTCGTTACTGCAACCAGATTGATCCGGATTGGATAATTCGCAAACACAAAACGATGATTGAAGACGCCGGAAAACTCGGCGAATCGCAGTCCGGAAAAAACAAGGGCCACTCCACCGAGCGGCCCCGTTTACGGTCCTGACTTGTTAAACACGTAAGTTAGTAGAGGCCCAGCAGACGCTCAACTTCGGCTTCTACTTCGTCGGTCACCACCTTGTTCGCCGCCGCTTCGAGCAGCGAACGCTCAACCGCCGGGCGCAGCAACAGCTCATCATTGAGCTCATCAACGCCGGTCGCAGCAGCTTCGTAATCAACAGCGGCATCCAGTTCTGCCTCCAGCGCGGCGAGTTCTTCGGCAGTAGCGTCATTCAGAACCGCATCGGCCAGGGCAACGGCCACGTCAGCCGCGCTGCGGGTCGGAACTTCCATAAGGTCCAACAATGCTTGAGCGGCGTCGCGTTCAGCTTCGATTGTCTGGGTCGCCAGAACGGCGTCGCGGAAGATTGCGATGCGACCGACGCGCGAGTTCGGGTTGGCATGCAGCAAAGCATTGGCGCTGGCGTGCGCCGCGTTCAGCGCGCCCAGAGCCGAAGACAAGTTGCCGTTTGATTTGCCGGAATTGCCATTGCCGTGGCCATTGCCGTTGCCGTTATTGCCTTGGCCATTGTTCTTGGTGTTCTTCGCGTAGGCAGAATCTGTCGCCAGGAAAGTCGCGGCAACACTGACGGTACCAACAAGTGCAAAACTGACACACACTGCACGCACAAAACTCGACCGGGTTAAAAACATTTGGACCACTCCTTCGCCCGGCTAACGCGGGCATAAATTTCGAATTGGCCCGGTACGGCAGACTCGGTAACGTATAGGCAACTGCCGCATCAAGCCAATTCATTCAAGGACAGCGAATCAAACTGACAAAATCATCCCTGTCTGCGCCTTTTGAACATAAATATGCTGAACCGCCGAGAAATGGGCTGTTCACGCCCAGTTCACGCTGTTGATCCTATTTTGGCTGGATGTGGGGCGAGTCCTGGCTCCACATTTGAAATGGCAATTATGAAAATCCGGCTTGCTCTTGCCTTGGTCGTTCTGCCGCTGTTGTCGCTGCCCTCGGCGGCGGCGGCGAATGTGCGCGAGCTGAATCAGGACGAAATCCGCGGGGTCGTCGGCAACGGCCAGTCGCTGGATCTTGCCAGGTTGCTGGCTTCTGTCGGCAAGAGTGTTCAGGGCGAATTGGTCAGCGTCAGAACTTTTCTTGCAGGCAAGGTATATTATCAGGTAACAGTGCTGCGTAGCGACGGTGCGCTGGTGATGATAATCGTCGACGGCCTCACCGGCGAGTTGTTGCCTGTCAATTCTGAGCAGGCAAAAGCAATCAGGGCTGCTGCCAAAGCTGGCAAATCGAATAATGCTGGCGGTGTCGGCGCAGGCAGCAATGGAAACAACGGAAACAACGGAAACAACGGTGGAAATGGCAACGGCGGAAACGGCAATGGCGGCGGAAACGGCAGACCCTGATAGCTGCCTGCATTCTTTCGTGCCTGAATTCTGACCCGGCATGCGCATTTTGATCGTCGAAGATGAAGCCGTTCTGTGCGACCAGATCCGCCAGGTATTGCAATCCGAAGGCCGCGTCGTCGATGTGGCGCACGACGGTGAAGAAGGCGGGTTTCTGGGCGAAACCGAGCCTTATGACGCCATAATCCTTGATATTGGCTTGCCGAAGCGCGACGGGGTATCCGTCCTCAAGGCTTGGCGGGCACAAAATATCACAACGCCGGTGCTGATTCTGACGGCGCGTGGAAGCTGGTCGGAACGGGTTGACGGCCTCGACGCCGGTGCCGACGATTACATGGTCAAGCCTTTCCATATGGCCGAGCTCTCAGCGCGCCTGCGGGCGCTGATCCGTCGGCAGTCGGGACGGGCAACTTCGGTATTTGAACGCGGCAGTTTCGTTTTTGACCTGCGCACCAACCAGGGTAAAATCAACGGCTTCCCGGTTGTCCTGACCGCACAGGAAGTGCTGGTTCTGGCCTATCTGATCCATAACGTTGGCAGGCTGGTGTCGCGGACGGAACTGACAGAGCACGTTTACGCCTATGATGGTGATCGCGATTCGAACACCATCGCGGTTTTCATTGCCCGGTTACGCAAGAAACTGGGTGCAGACCTGATCCAGACCGAACGCGGTCGCGGCTACATGGTGCCCGAAGCGTGAAGCGGTCACTGCGGCGGCGGGCAATTATCGGCGGGCTGATCTGGGCGGCTTTCGCCTTTGCCGGTGCCGGTGTCACTTTGTACCGCGTGATGGATTCGATTGTCATCCGGCGCCTCGATGAACAATTGGCAGAAGCATTATTGCAAGTTGCCTCCGTGATGTCGAACGGACGCGGATCATCCGACGAGGTGGCAGCCGGATTGCCGGCCGCAGCATTCAACCGGCCCTATTCGGGGGAATATTGGCAAGCAGAAGGTCCGCAGGGCGAAACATTTTCATCGCGGTCGTTGTTTGATTCCTTGCTGAATTCGGAGTTGGCC
>JAYTCN010000417.1:0-17575 GCA_043736475.1 Paracoccaceae bacterium | reverse complement strand
GAGAGCGTGCCGATCACCGTGCTGGCGTTGCTGATGCCCTATCGCGACATTCGCCTGGGGATCGGTCGATGACGGGCGAGCCGGCGCTGAACCGCAGGCTGGTACTGGAATCGCGCCAGGACATGAGCGACGGGATGGGCGGGTTCACCGTTTCGTGGGTGCCGCAAGGGGCGCATTGGGCGCAAGTCAAAATACAGTCCGGTCGCGAAAGCAGGATCGCCGGACGTGATGTATCGAGCGTGACCTATCGGATCACGGTGCGCGCCAGTGCCCCCGGAACCCCTTCGCGGCCAAGGCCCGACCAACGGTTCCGCGAATTCGAGCGGGTTTTCGCCATTCATGCCGTTGCCGAGGCCGGGGCGGACGGACGCTATCTCGACTGCTGGACCGAGGAGGGGCGGGCATGACCTATGCGGTGGCGGCAGCGCTGCAACAGGCGGTGTTCGCGCGCTTGCTCGACGATGCGACATTGGCCAGCCTGGTCGGATCGGCGATCTTTGACGCGCCGCCGCCGGCTGGCGCGGGCGAACCGGAAACGCATGTCATTCTGGGCGAGGAAACGGTGCGCGACGGGTCGACGAAAACCAGTCGCGGCGGCGTCCACGATTTCAGCGTTTCGGTGCATTCGAGTGCCGAGGGATTTGCACAGGCCAAGGCGATTGCCGCGGCGATCTGCGATGCGTTGATCGATGCGCCGCTGGATTTGGTCCGCGGGCAATTGGTCGGGCTGCGATTTGTCTGGGCGAAGGCCGAACGCGGCGATCCGCCGGAAGCGCGGCGGATCGGACTGCGTTTTCGCGCGACGCTGGAAGATAACTCATAGGATTGGAGTGGAAAGATGGCTGCCCAAAAAGGCAAAGACCTGCTGATCAAGATCGACATGACCGGTTCTGGCACATTCCAGACCATCGCCGGGCTGCGCGCCTCGCGCATCGCATTCAATGCGGAAACGGTGGATGTAACCAATCTGGAATCGGTCGGCGGCTGGTGCGAATTGCTGGGCGGTACCGGTATCCGCTCGGCGGCAATCAGCGGTTCGGGGGTGTTCCGCGACGCCGATACCGACGAGCGGGCCCGGCAGATTTTCTTTGACGGCGATGTGCCGGTGTTCCAGGTGATCATCCCCAGTTTCGGCATTATCGAGGGCAAATTCCAGATCACCTCGATCGAATATTCCGGCCAGCACGACGGCGAGGCGGTTTATGAAATGGCGCTGGCGTCGGCTGGTGCGCTGACATTCGCGGCAATCTGATGGCCAATCCGTATCGCGGCGAGGTTGCGCTGGAGCTGAATGGTGCGGCGCATGTGATGCGGCTGCCGTTGGGAGTTCTGGCCGAACTTGAGGAGAGTTTGGGCGCTGAATCCCTGGTGCAGCTGGTCGAAAGGTTCGAGCAGGGCGCCTTCCGGGCCAGGGATGTGCTGGTGCTGCTGGCGGCGGGGCTGAAGGGGGCGGGGTCGGATATTTCCGCCGAGGTTCTGGCGGTGGCGGACTTTGCCGGTGGTGCGGTGGGGGCGGCCAAAGCGGCGGCGCGGCTGCTGCGGGTGACTTTTGCCTTGCCCGACGAGGGTGGATGAAACGGCTGGGCTGGCGGGCGCTGATGCGGCTTGGCCTGGTCGAGCTGAAATTGCCGCCCGATGTTTTTTGGGCGCTGACACCGGCGGAATTGGCGTTGATGACCGGGCACGGCGGGGTGGCACAAGCGCTGTCGCGCCAGGGGTTGGCGGCGTTGTTGGCAAGGTTTCCCGATGCGGCGGTCGGTCCCCGCCTGCGCCGGGATGACAGCCTGCGCCGGGATGACAGCCTGCGCGGGGATGACAGCCTGGGCGGGGATGACGGGGTTACGACCGGCGGCGATGCCTCACCCGCCCTTCGGGCACCCTCTCCATGAATGGAGAGGGGAAGGGGTGACCATTTTCAGGGAGCAAGACATGGCGGATCTGGAATTCGAGGCGGAACGGCTGGCGCTGATCGCCGCCGATCTGGAAAATTCGGTGGCGGGAACCGAGGCGGTGACCTCGGCTTTCCGGGCCGAGCTCGAGGATGTGAAAAGCGCGATGTCGGCGGCCGGGGCCCAGGCAGCTGGCTTGTCACGCGCCTTGGGTTCATCGCTGAAAACGGCGTTTGACGATCTGATTTTCGATGGCGCGAAACTTTCCGACGTGCTGGGCAATATCGGGCGCAGCGTGGTCGATTCGGCCTATAATTCGGCGGTAACGCCGGTCGCCAATGCCTTTGGCGGCATGATCGGCAATGGTTTGCAGTCGCTGATGGCCTCGATCCTGCCATTTGCCGATGGCGCGGCCTTCAGTGCCGGAAGAGTAACACCATTCGCCAACGGCGGAATTGTGACCCAGGCGACCGGCTTTCCCATGCGCGGCGGCGTCGGGTTGATGGGCGAGGCAGGGCCGGAGGCGATCATGCCGCTGGCGCGCGGTGCCGATGGCAAGTTGGGCGTCCGCGGAACCGGTGGCCAGGTGCATGTCACCATGAATGTGACGACACCCGATGCGGCCGGTTTTCAGCGATCCTCGAGTCAAATCGCGGCAAATTTGAGCCGCGCCTTGCAGCGCGGCAGCAGAAATCTGTGAGGGCGCAATGAATTTTCATGAAATCCGGTTTCCGGCGGCGCTGTCGTTCGGTTCCAGCGGCGGGCCGGAACGGCGGACAGAAATCATCACGCTCTCCAACGGTTTTGAGGAACGCAACACGCCCTGGTCGCAGTCGCGGCGGCGCTATGATGCGGGCGTCGGCATGCGGTCGCTGGACGATCTGGATATTCTCATCGGATTTTTCGAGGCGCGTCAGGGTCAGCTTTTCGGGTTTCGCTGGAAAGACTGGACCGACTTCAAATCGTGCAAACCGTCAGCCATTCCTGACCCGACCGACCAAGTTATCGGCGCAGGCGACGGCACCCGGACGACGTTTCAACTGAGCAAGACCTATCGCTCTGGTGAGGCAAGCTACCTGCGTCTGGTGCGAAAGCCGGTATCGAGTTCGGTTCGCCTGGCCTTGTCGGGCGATGAACTGGAGGCGGGTCAGCATTTCAGTATCGAACCGGGCAGCGGGATGGTGACGTTTGTCTTCCCACCGCCGCTTGGTTCTGTGGTCAGCGCCGGTTTCGAATTTGACGTGCCGGTGCGGTTTGACACCGATCGAATTTTGGCGAGCGCCAACGGTTTCAATGCCGGCGAGGTTCCGGCCGTACCGGTTGTCGAGGTGCGGGTCTGATGCGACAAATTGATCCGGAACTTCAGGCGCGGCTGGACGGCGGCGCCACAAATTTGTGCCGATGCTGGTTGGTGACGCGCCGCGACGGCCTGAAACTCGGCTTTACCGACCACGACCGCGATCTGCTGTCGGGCGGCGAAGTATTCCGCGCCGGCACCGGTCTGGATGCCGGGGCGATCCAGACGAGTACGGGTTTGTCGGTCGACAATGCAGCGGCGCGCGGCGCATTGAGTGCCGATGGACTGCGCAGCGAGGACCTGACGGCCGGGCTGTTTGACAATGCCGGCGTCCAGCAATGGCTGGTCGATTGGACCCAACCGGAGCTGCGCGTTGCGTTGTTTCGCGGATTTCTGGGTGAAATCAGGCGCGGCGCAACGGCGTTCGAGGCCGAATTGCGTGGACTTGGCGAGGCGCTGAACAAGCCAAAAGGCCGGGTCTATCTGCGCTCTTGCGACGCGGTGCTGGGAGACCGGCGCTGTGGCGTCGATCTGGATGCCGCCGCCTATTCGGTGGAGGCGACCGTGCTGGGTTGTGACGCCGGAAATGTACGTCTGGCCGCGCCCGGCGCGTTCGCCGACGGATGGTTTGCGCGTGGCAGCATCGAATGGCTTAGCGGGGCGAATGCCGGACTGGGTGGGGTGATCAAAACCGACAGGCAAGGTGCGAGCGGACGGATGCTTGCGCTTTGGCAGGAGCCGCCGTTTCCGGTGGTCGCGGGTGACTTGGCAAAGCTGGCCGCCGGCTGCGACAAAGCGGCGGCGACCTGCAAGGCCAAATTCGGCAATTTCATGAATTTTCGCGGATTTCCGGACATGCCCGGCGACGACTGGGTGGTGTCATATCCCGGTCGTGGCGAACGCCTCGACGGGGGGAGCCTGCACAATGATCAATGACCGGGTACTGGGCGCGGCGCAGGACTGGCTGGGAACGCCATACCAGCATCAGGCCAGTTGCAAGGGGGCAGGAACCGACTGCCTTGGCTTGCTGCGCGGAATTTGGCGCGAGATCTACGGTGACGAGCCGGAAATGGTGCCAAGCTACAGCCGCGATTGGGCCGAGGCCGGGACGGTGGAAACCTTGCTTGAAGCCTGCGGGCGAAATCTGATTGCGGTGGACCATGTGCGGCCCGGCGACGTGTTGGTCTTGCGAATGCGTGCGGGCGCCGTTGCCAAGCACCTGGCAATTGTCGCCGGTCAGGCTGAAATCATCCACGCCTATTCCGGGCATGGCGTCGTCCGCTCTACCTTGACTGACAGCTGGGCACGCAAAGTGGCCGGCCGGTTTCGATTTCCCCGATTGGGTGCATGATGGCGACTTTGGTCTTGTCGGCGGCGGGTGCCGCACTTGGCGGCACTTTGAGCGGTTCGGTTTTGGGTGTCTCGGCGGCCATGCTCGGGCGGGCCGTCGGGGCGACGATCGGCAATGCAATCGATCAGCGCCTGCTTGGTGCCGGAAGCCAGGTTGTGCAGACCGGACGGGCCGGCGCGCTGCGGATGATGGGCGGACGCGAGGGCAACCCGATCAGCCGGGTTTACGGTCGGATGCGGGTGACGGGTCAGGTCATCTGGTCGTCACGGTTTCGGGAAAAATCGGCGGTGACAGGGTCGGGCAAGGGTTTGGCCCCGCCGCAACCTTCGGTCCAAAATTTCAGCTACTCGATTTCGTTTGCGGTCGGACTGTGCGAGGGGGAAATTGTTCGCGTGGGCCGGGTGTGGGCTGATGGCAAGCTGGTCAGGCAGAAGCACCTGAACATGCGGGTGCATCGTGGATCCGAGGCGCAGTTGCCGGATCCGCTGATTGAGGCGATCGAGGGCAACGGCAATGCGCCGTCCTGTCGCGGACTGGCCTATCTGGTCTTCGAGGAATTGCCTTTGGCGGATTATGGCAACCGCATTCCACAAATCAGCGCGGAAGTATTCCGGCGGGTCGGCAAGCCGCATGTCGCCGACCTGATTCAAGGCGTGGCTTTGGTGCCGGGGACCGGCGAGTACGCGCTGGCGACGACGGCGGTCCATTATCCCTTGGGCAAAGGCAAGAACCGGCTGGCGAATGTCAACAATGCGAACGGGCAGCCAAATTTCACCGAGTCGATACGGCAACTGGAGCGAGAACTACCGAATTGCCGATCGGCTTCGCTGGTCGTCAGCTGGTTTGGTGATGACTTGCGTTGCGATCGTTGCACGTTAAAGCCGCGCGTGGAACAGACTTCGGCTGATGGCTCGCAGCCCTGGATTGTTGCTGGCGAAACCCGCGGCTCGGCTGATCCCGTCAGCCAATTCGACGGCCGACCGGTGTTTGGCGGCACGCCATCCGATGCTTCGGTTGTGCAGGCGATCCAACACCTGAAGGCCACCGGCAAGCAGGTGACATTCTATCCGTTCTTGCTGATGGACATCCAGGCCAACAACGCCCTGACGGACCCTTGGACCGGCCTTGACGACCAGCCGGTCATACCTTGGCGCGGAAGAATTACCTTGGTGCAGGCGCCCGGCCGCGTCGGCACGACAGACTTGACCGCAGCGGCAATAGACGAAGTTGCCGCGTTTTTTGGCAACGCTGAATCGGCAGATTTTCATCCGTCGTCCAGCGACGTCGGCTATAGCGGGCCAGCAGAATGGTCGTATCGCCGTTTCATCCTGCACTATGCGCACCTGTGCATGGTAGCGGGCGGCGTCGACACGTTTTGCCTTGGGTCGGAACTGCGCGGGTTAACGCAAATACGAAGCGGAGCCTCGGATTTCCCGACGGTCGATGCACTGCGGAACCTGGCTGCTGATGTTCGGACCATCGTCGGCGCGCAGTGCAAACTGACTTATGCCGCCGACTGGTCGGAGTATTTTGGCTATCACCCGCAGGGCAGGTCGGGGGACGTGCTTTTCCACCTCGACCCGCTTTGGGCCGACGCGAACATCAATTTCGTTGGCATCGACAACTACATGCCGCTGTCGGATTGGCGCGACGATTCAGAGCACCTCGATGCTGGATGGCGATCAATCCACAATCCTGAATACTTGCAGGGCAACATCGAGGGCGGGGAAGGGTTTGATTGGTACTACGAATCGGATGCCAAACGCGCGCTGCAGTTACGCTCGGTCATTTCCGATGGCGCCTATAACGAACCCTGGATTTATCGCTGCAAGGACTTTCGCAGCTGGTGGTCAAACGGCCATCACAACCGCCTTGCAGGAATTCGTTCGCCGGAAGCGACGGCCTGGATTCCGCAGTCGAAACCGATTGTTTTCACGGAACTTGGTTGTCCCGCTATCAACAATGGCACCAACCAGCCGAATATGTTCGTCGATGCCAAGTCGGCGGAGTCCGGCCTGCCGTGGAATTCCGACGGTGGTCAAGACGACCTGATCCAGCAAAGCTACCTTCGGGCAGTGTATTCGTATTGGGCGCAGGACGCGCGCAATCCGGTGGCGACCGGATATGTCGGCCGTATGGTGGATATGACGCGCGCGCATGCCTGGGCCTGGGACACCCGGCCCTGGCCGGATTTCCCGGCGCGTCTGACTGTTTGGTCGGATGCCGAAAATTACAGTCGCGGGCATTGGCTGAACGGGCGGATCGGCAATGTTCCCCTCGCCGATCTGGTAACCGACCTTTGCGCGGAAGCGGGGCTGTTTGCGATTGACACTTCCGAGCTTTTTGGCGGCGTCAAAGGATACGAATTGTCTAAAGTGGAAACCGGCCGGCAGAGTTTGCAGCCGCTGATGCTGGCCTTTGCCTTCGATTGCTTCGAAATGGACGGGAAGCTGACGTTCCGAAACCGGCGGGCGGAAACCTCGACCCTGCTGCTTCCAGAAATATTCGTTGCCCCAAAAGACGGCGAGCCAGCATTTCAGGTTACACGTGCCGACGATGCCAATCTTCCCGGACGGCTTCGTTTGGGTTTCGTG
Source organism: Paracoccaceae bacterium (assembly GCA_043736475.1). Classification (GTDB taxonomy): domain Bacteria; phylum Pseudomonadota; class Alphaproteobacteria; order Rhodobacterales; family Rhodobacteraceae; genus JANMOK01. The sequence continues at coordinate 10,444 of JAYTCN010000417.1, read as the reverse complement.
AGGGCGGACGATGAATACCAGGACGGTGCCAGCGAACTGGCTGATCCGATGGTCGATGATGCGGCGGTTTCCGCCAGCGAATTGCCCCTGCTTTTGGAACCGGCGGAAAGCCAGCGAATATTGGAGCGCTGGGTTGCCGAAGCAAGGATAGGGCGCGAAAGTATTGCGATGGGGCTGCCGCCGAGTGCTTTGTCGCTGTCACCGGGCGATGTGATCAAGATCCGGCTTCCCGACCATGAGGCCCGGTTTCGAATTGACCGGGTGGAAGAGGCCGGTTCGCGACAGATCGAAGCGGTGCGGATCGAGACGGGCGTCTATCGGCAGTCGCCGCTCACATTGACGGCGACAGGTATTGCGCCCGCTTTCAACAATTCAGCACCCGTGTATCTGGAGTTTCTCGACCTGCCAGATCCGGGCGACTTCGCCGGTCCGTTTGTTGCGGCGGCAGCTGAGCCTTGGCCCGGGGCGATTGCGGTCTATTCGTCGGCGTCGGACCAAGATTATGCCGTCAATGCGGTTGTTGATAAACGCAGTTTGGTCGGCACCACGCTGGAATTGCTGCCGCCGGCCGGCGCAGGCAGGTGGATGCGGCACGCGCTTCGCATAAGAATTGCATCGGGCGAATTGGAAAGCCGGTCTGAAGGCGCGGTTCTGAACGGGGCCAATGCGGCGCTGCTGCGGGCTGCTGGTTCGCAAGACTGGGAATTGTTTCAGTTCCTCGACGCGGTTCTGGTCGCTCCCGGCGAGTATCGGCTGGAAGGGCTTTTGCGTGGCCAGTCGGGCACCGAGTTTCTGAGTGATTTGCCGACGCCGGCAGGCGCCGATTTCGTGCTTCTGGACGGTTCGGCCGCCCGGCTCCGCGTGACTTCGGCACAGCGGGGTTTGCCGAGGCACTATCGTTATGGTCCGGCAAGCGAACCCTACGACGACGCCAGCTACGGGCACGACGTCTGGACGTTCCGCGACGTCGGGTCGCGCCCGTTCAGCCCTGCACATTTGAAGGCCGAGTCAGGCAACAGCGGCGATCTGGCGATAAGCTGGATCAGGCGCGCCAGGCTGGACGGCGACAGCTGGGAGGGCCTTGACGTCCCAAATAGTGAAATCCGCGAAATTTATCATGTGCGCATAGGCGGCGGGGTGCGCGAATTCGAAACATTCGTTCCCAATGTTACCTACAGTGCAGCGAACCAGTCAGCCGATGGAATAAACACACCGTATATTATTGAAGTTGCACAGATTTCCGACCGGTACGGAGCCGGACCATACACAAGGATGACGTTCAATGGCTGAAACCGCGCGCCTGCAATTGCCCTTGCTTTCGCCCTCGCAGGCCCAAAAGCACGTGACCGTCAATGAAGCGTTGACGCGTTTGGATGCGCTTGCCCGTTTGCGGGTGGCATCCAGTCTGACGACCGTTCCGGTCAATCCAGGCGATGGCATGTGTTACTTGATTGCGCCCGGAGCCGCGGGCGTTTGGCTGGGACGCGACAACAGCATCGCCATCCGCTCTAACGGTGGCTGGACGTATGCAGCAGCACAGAAGGGATGGACGGCCTGGAATATTTCCCTGAGCCGGTCGCTGGTCTTCAACGGGTACGAATGGCTCGCAGAGACGCAGGTGTTCTCGACCGGCGGGGCGGCCACGATTGCGCGGATCATGGAGTTTGACCATGCCATCGCAGCCGGTGCGGTTTCGAACACGACGATGGTGATTCCAAGCCACGCCCAAGTGCTCGCGGTGACGGCGCGGGTCGTGGCGGCGGTGACCGGGCCGGGGTTAACCAGCCTGTCGATTGGTGTTGCCGCCGACGCGGCACGATATGGCAGCGGCATCGGAATCGGCCTGAATTCGTATTCCAATGGGATAACCGGCAGTCCGGTCACGTATTATTCCGATACATCGCTTGTACTGACGCCAAGTGGCGGAACTTTTGCCGGTGGCACAATCCGTTTCGGCGTTCATATCGTCGAAGTCACGCCGCCGCGGTCGGCGTGATCACGGTCGCTATGCAATGCCATCCGGTTTCCCTTGATTTTCGTGGTTCGGAGTATGATCTTAGAGTCTGTCCGACGCTGACAGAAGCGTCGAGCAAACTCTAGATTCTTGTTTGTCGCGTGTCTTTCGACAAAACCGGATTCCACTTTTGTCGGACACGCTCTAGGGGTATGATCGGTTTCCCTGTGTGAAGGCGCCTAAAAGATGTCAAAGCCGCAAGTCAATCTGGCGAAATTGGATCCTGTCTGGGCACGCATTCGGAGCGAAGCCGAACTGATGGCCAATGCCGAACCGACGATGGCGTCTTTGGTGCACTCTGCAATCTTGCATCACGACGCGCTCGAGGCCGCCTTGAGCTATCGGATTGCGTTGAAACTGGCGTCGACGGAAATGTCGGAATCGGTGCTTCGCGAATTGATCGACGCGACATATCAGGCAGAGCCGGAATTGGGCGTCTCGGCGAGAGCTGACATTGTCGCTGTGGTCGAGCGCGATCCGGCCTGCCACCGCATGCTCCAGCCGGTGCTGTTCTTCAAAGGATTCCAGGCTGTTCAGGCGTATCGGGTATCGCATTATCTGTGGACCCACGGCCGCAAAGACGTCGCATACTTCTTTCAGATGCGAACGTCGGAGGTTTTTGGTGTGGACATCCATCCCGGCGCGGTAATTGGCAAGGGACTGATGATCGACCATGCCCATTCAATCGTGATCGGCGAAACGGCGGTGGTTGGCAATAACGTGTCGATGCTGCATTCGGTGACCTTGGGTGGCACCGGCAAGGAAGATCAGGACCGGCATCCGAAGATTGGCGACGGGGTGTTGATCGGGGCCGGGGCGAAAATATTGGGCAATATCAAGATCGGCGACGACAGCCGTATCGCCGCGGGTTCGGTGGTGTTGGCCGAGGTGCCGCCGGGCAAGACCGTGGCCGGGGTCCCGGCCAAGATCATCGGCGGGGCCGGTTGCGAGCATCCGTCGCAGACCATGGATCAGATTTTGGCGGACGGGGCTGCGGCGATTCTCAACTGAGGTGTCGGCTGTTGCCCAAGCGGAAGATCACGGCCGGACATTTTCCCGGCCTTTGCCAGTCATAGCGTCACGCGAGTAAGCTCATCGGGTTTTCGAGGTAATTCTTGACCGATGCCAAGAATTCGGCCCCGAGCGCCCCGTCGATGACACGGTGATCGACCGAGAGGGTCACCGACATGATTGTCGCCACGACGATTTCGCCGTTCTTGTCGACGATTGGTTTTTGAATCCCCGCGCCTACTGCGAGTATCGAGGCGTGCGGCGGGTTGATAACGGCGTCGAAATTCTCGATCCCCATCATGCCGAGGTTGGAAATCGCGAAGCTGCCGCCCTGATATTCCTGCGGCGCCAGTTTGCGGCTGCGGGCGCGGGCGGCGAGGTCTTTCATTTCGGACGAGAGTTTCGACAGCGATTTCGATTCGGCATCGCGCAGCACCGGCGTGAACAGGCCGCCTTCGATGGCAACGGCAACCGCCACGTCTGAGGCCTGCATCTTCAGCACCCGGTCGCCGGCCCAGACGGCGTTGCAGTTGGGGTTGTCTTGCAAAGCGAGGGCGCAGGCTTTGATGATGAAGTCGTTGACCGAGAGCTTGATGCCACGGGCTTCGACCGATTTGTTAAGCTGGGCGCGGAAATCCAGCAGGGCGTCGAGGAGGATATCGCGGCGCAGATAGAAATGCGGGATGGTTGATTTCGCCTCGGTCAGGCGGGCGGCGATGATCTTGCGCATGCCGTCGAGCGGCACTTCCTCGAATTTGCGGTCGGCGTAGGTTTTGCGCAGGGATTCGAGGGTGGCCCCCGCCTGTGCGGGGGTGACAGGGGTTGGGACTGGACTTGGCGCGGCCGCCGCCTTCGCGGGGGTGACAGCGGCGCTTTCGACATCGGCCTTGACGATGCGGCCCTGCGGGCCGGAGCCTTTGACATTTGCCAGATCGAGCCCCTTGTCGGCGGCGATGCGGCGGGCGAGCGGCGAGGCGAAGACGCGGGCCCCCGCCTCCGCGGGGGTGACAGGGGTTGGAGTTGGGGCGGCAATTGGCGCTGGCGCCAACGACGGAGGCCCCGGTACTGCGACCGGGGCAGCGATAATTTTTGGTGCGGGTGCAACGGAGACTGCTTCGGCACTTTCGCCTTCCTCCAGCAACACGGCGATCAGGGCGTTGACTTTCACCCCTTCGGTTCCTGCCGGAACCACGATTTTCCCGATCACGCCTTCATCGACCGCTTCGAATTCCATCGTCGCCTTGTCGGTTTCGATCTCGGCGATCACGTCGCCGGATTTGACCTTGTCGCCTTGCTTGACGGTCCATTTGGCCAGCGTGCCTTCTTCCATGGTCGGCGACAGGGCGGGCATCAGGATGTTGATGGGCATGACTTCCCCTTACCGGTAGGTGACGGATTTGCAGGCGGCGACGACCTCGGCGGTGGTGATCAGCGCCAGTTTTTCGAGATTGGCAGCGTAGGGCATCGGCACGTCCTTGCCGGTCAGGGTGATAACCGGGGCATCGAGGTAGTCGAACGCCTGTTGCATCAGCACCGAGGAGAGGTAACTGCCAATTGAACAAACGGGGAAGCCTTCCTCGACCGTCACGCAGCGATTGGTTTTCTTGACCGAATTGACCACGGTTTCGGTGTCCATCGGGCGGATGGTGCGCAGGTCGATGACTTCGGCCGAGATGCCTTCCTTGGCCAGTTCATCGGCGGCGGCCAGAGCGTAGGTCATGCCGATGCTGAAGCTGACGATGGTGATATCGGTGCCCTGGCGCCAGATCCGGGCCTTGCCGATGGGCACGGTGTAATCTTCGATATCGGGCACGTCGAAACTGCGGCCGTAGAGGATTTCGTTTTCGAGGAAAATCACCGGGTTCGGGTCGCGGATGGCGGATTTGAGCAGGCCCTTGGCGTCGGCGGCGGAGTAGGGCTGCACCACTTTCAGGCCGGGAATATGGGCGTACCAGGCGGCGAAGTCCTGGCTGTGCTGGGCCCCGACGCGGGCGGCGGCACCGTTCGGGCCGCGAAACACGATCGGGCAGCCCATCTGGCCACCGGACATGTACAAAGTCTTGGCGGCGGAGTTGATGATCTGGTCCATCGCCTGCATGGCGAAGTTGAAGGTCATGAACTCGACAATCGGATTGAGGCCGGCCATCGCCGCGCCGATGGCCATGCCGGCGAAGCCGTGTTCGGTGATCGGGGTGTCGATGATGCGTTTGGGGCCGAACTCATCGAGCAGGCCCTGGCTGATCTTGTAAGCGCCCTGGTATTCGCCGACTTCCTCGCCCATCAGGAACACATTGGGGTCACGGCGCATTTCCTCGGCCATGGCGTCGCGCAGCGATTCGCGTACCGTGCGGCTGGTGAAGGTGGTGCCTGCGGGCAGGTCTTGTTCGACGGGTTGAACCGCCACGGGCGCTGCCGCAACCGGGGCAGGGGCGGCGGCGGCTTTAGCCACCGACACGGCGGTCGCCAACGGCGCGGTCGCGGCATCCTCGCCTTCTTCCAGCAACACCGCAATCGGCGTGTTCACTTTCACACCCTCGGTCCCCTCGGCGACCAGTATCTGGCCGATTTTTCCGTCATCCACCGCTTCGAATTCCATCGTCGCCTTGTCGGTTTCGATCTCGGCGATCACTTGGCCGGATTTAACGCTGTCGCCTTCCTTGACCAGCCATTTGGCGAGGTTGCCTTCTTCCATGGTCGGGGAAAGGGCGGGCATCAGAATTTGTGTGGCCATCTCATGCTCCTCCGACGGGCTTGATCATTCCGACGATGTTCCCTTCGCCGTCTTCGACAAGAGCAACGCGGCCAACGCCCGGATAGTCCTGTGGCGGCACCGCCTCGGCACCGCCGTGGCTGAGTGCCCACGCATATCGCCCGTCACAGTCGGCGACCTCGAAAGTCATCGTACCGCCTCGAACCGCCGAGCCGGGCTTGTGCGGGGCGTCCATGCGTTTCATCATGCCGCCCGTCAGTTCCTTGCCATTCCCGATCTGGTCGCCGTCGATCAAGTGATACTCGACCTCCTCAGCACCCGGCATTGGCGAGAAACGCCAGCCGAACAGCCCTTGGTAGAAAGCGCGGGCGCGGGCACCGTCGTTCACGTGGATTTCGAAATGCGGCATCAGGCGGCCCCCCTCAGGCGTAAATGTCGGTGTAAAGCTCGGACAGCGCCGGTTCGGGGCTGGCGGTGGCAAAATCGGCGGCGTCGCTGACGGTTTTTTTGATGTCTTTGTCGATGTTTTTCAGGTCAACTTCGGTGGCGTGCTGGCCGGTCAGCAGCATGTCGCGGATCTTTTCGATCGGATCACGCTCGTCCTTCATTTTCTGGACTTCCTCGCGGGTGCGGTATTTCGCCGGGTCGGACATCGAATGGCCGCGATAGCGGTAGGTGTTCATCTCGAGGATATAGGGGCCGTTGCCAGCCCGGCAGTGCGCCACGGCCTTTTCGCCGGCAGCCTTCACCGCCAGAACATCCATGCCGTCCACCGCTTGGCCCGGAATGCCGTAAGGCTCACCCCGCGCGTACAGCGCCGGGGTGGATGAGCCGCGTTTGACGCTGGTGCCCATGGCGTACTGGTTGTTCTCGATCACGAAAATGCAGGGAATTTTCCACAAGGCGGTCATGTTGAAGACCTCGGCGATCTGGCCCTGATTGGCGGCGCCGTTGCCGTAGTAGGCGAAGCTGACATTGTCGTTGCCGCGATACCAGTTGGCAAAGGCCAGACCCGCGCCGATCGACACCTGGGCCCCGACGATGCCGTGGCCGCCGTAGAAATTCTTTTCCTTGGAAAACATGTGCATCGAGCCGCCCTTGCCGCGCGAATAGCCACCCGAGCGCCCGGTGAGTTCGGCCATGACCCCGTTGGGGTCCATGCCGCAGGCCAGCATGTGGCCGTGGTCGCGATACGAGGTGACACGCTGGTCGCCTTGCTTGGCGCTGGCCTCGAGCCCGACCACGACGGCTTCCTGGCCGATATAAAGATGACAAAAACCGCCGATCAGCCCCATGCCGTAAAGTTGCCCGGCTTTCTCTTCAAAGCGGCGGATCAGCAGCATGGAATGATAGAATCGCAGCAGCTCGTCTTTTGAAACGTTGGATGACTTGCTGCCCTTTGCCGCGGCCATGGCGTCTGCTCCCAGAATTAGTTTAGTATCTAACTATCTGTATTATAGTTGCGGTTGGCGGCGAAATCATCATGTTTTTTCTGCATGGCCGGGTTCGAAATATGCCAAGTCAGGGCCCCGACTTTCACGGCTATGCGGGTTAAACTGGTGGCTGAATTCGTAATCAGCGGATCAGGATTTCATCGCCGCGCGCCATGCCCAGCACCTTGCGGCTTTGTTCATCCAGCAAGTCGAGGTCGAGGAATTGGTTCGACAGCCGGTGCGTTTTGTTGGCGATGGCGGCATGTTCCAGTTTCAACGCGTCCAGCTCTTGGGTCAGACGCTGTTCTTCAGCGTCGATCGCGATCAGTTTGAAAAGGCCGAAATCGCCCTGAAGCGCGGCAAAAGTAAAATAGATCAATGCCAGAAAGGCCAAGCCAGCCACGCCGATAGGCGTGTAGCTCGTCGGATCTTTTTCTGATTCCATGCACTGCCCCGATGCGGAATTCAAATCCGCTTGCCGGAATTCAAACCGGAATGCAGGCCGAGTGCAACTGGAAACTGAATTAAACCCGACGCCTTGTCGATGTGTGACCCGAAAGCATGGGTCAATCGCGGCCTTTGTAGATATCGATCAGTTTTGCCAGCATCGACAATGCGTCAGCACGGTCGCGCTGAAAAGAGTTTCGCCCGACGATCGAGCCGTTGCCACCGCCATCGCGGATGGCCCGCGCGTCGTCGAATATTGAATCCGCTCCTTTTTTGGCTCCACCGGAGAATACGACCAGCCTTTTGCCGTTGAAGCACGACCTGACAACATCGCGCACACGTGCGGTGGCAGTTGAAACGTCAATTTTTTCAATGTCATAGACTTTCTTGGCGTCGCTTTGGGCCAGGTGCGAGGTCGACATCTTCACCTTGATGATATGGGCACCAAGCAGCGCCGCCAGATGCGCGGCATAGGCCGAAATATCCGCTGCGGTTTCCGCGTCCTTGTCCAAAGCCTCGCCGCGAGGATAGGACCAGATGACGGTTGCCAATCCCTTGGCCGCAGCTTCGGCGCGCATCGCCACCACATCGCTGAACATATCCAGCGCCGCACTTGAACCCGGGTAGACGGTGAACCCGATGGCCGACGCCCCGACCCGCAATGCGTCATCGACTGAACCGGTGATCGCCTGAGATTTTGGCGCAGCATCCGGGATCAGCGAATTGGCGGAATTCAGTTTCAGGATCGTTGGAATTTGTCCGGCAAACGTATCGGCGCCAGCCTCCAGCATGGGCAGCGGTGCCGCATAGGCATTCAAACCGGCATCGATGGCCAGCTGGTAATGATAATGCGGGTCGTAGGCGTCGGGATTGGGCCCGAAACTGCGTGCCGGGCCGTGCTCAAAGCCCTGATCGACGGGCAGGATCACCATTTTTCCGGTTCCGGCCAGTTTTCCGGTCATCAAGATGCGATGAAGGTTGGCCTTGACGCCCGGATTGTCGGACTCGTAATGGCCCAGAATTCTTCTGACGGTCGTGGTCGTACGCATGCTAGCCCTCCAAATGTATCAGCCTTCCAGTGCCGCAATACCCGGCAGGGTCTTGCCCTCAAGCCATTCCAGAAATGCACCGCCAGCCGACGAGACATAGGAAAACTTGCTGGCAGATCCGCTGGCATTCAAGGCAGCAACCGTGTCGCCACCGCCGGCAACCGACAAAAGTTTGCCGGCCAGGGTCAGTTCGGCGGCCTTGCGGGCAGCGGCATCGGTCGCGGCATTGAACGGCCTGATCTCGAACGCACCCAGCGGGCCGTTCCAGACAAGCGTCCTGGAACGGGTAAACAGGTCGGAAATCCGGGCAATTGCGGCAGGGCCGGCATCGAGGATCATGTCGTCAACGGAAACATCATCCGTCCGAACGACATGGCTCGGCGACCCTTCGCGAAACTCCTTGGCGACAACGACGTCAACCGGAAGGACAATTTCACATCCGGCGTCGTCGGCTTCGTGCATTATTTCAGCGGCTTTGGCCTTAAGATCATGCTCGCACAGGGACTTGCCAACCTGAATTCCCTGCGCCGCAAGGAAGGTGTTCGCCATGCCGCCACCAATGACCAGGTGATCGACCTTGCGCACGAGATTTCCCAACAATTCCAGCTTGGTTGATACCTTGGCACCACCCACAATGGCCACCAGCGGGCGTTTGGGATGCAACAATGCCTTCTCAAGCGCCGCCAGCTCCCCGGCCATCAGCCGCCCGGCACAGCTTGGCAGCAGATGGGCAATACCCTCGGTCGATGCATGGGCCCGGTGCGCGGCGGAAAAGGCATCGTTGCAGTAAACTTGGCCCAGATCAGCCAGTTCGGCGGCGAAAGCCGGGCTGTTGGCTTCTTCGCCGGGATGAAATCGGGTGTTTTCCAGCAAAAGAACCGACCCGGCAGGCAGTGCGCTGACCGCATTTTTAGCCAACGGTCCAACACAATTCTCGGCAAAGAATACCTTTTGCCCCAGGGCAGCTTCCAACGCCGGTAATGTAACTCGCAAACTCATTTCCGGTACGACCTTGCCTTTCGGGCGGTCGAAATGGGCCAGCAGCACCGACTTGCCGCCTTTTGCCAGGATGTCTTTTACGGTCGGGACAATCCGGACAATCCGCGTCGCATCGGTCACGTGCCCTGCTTCAACGGGGACATTGATGTCAACCCTTACCAGCACAATCTTGTTGGCAAGGTCCAGATCGTCGAGCGTTTTCCAAGTCATTTCAGCCTACCGTCATTTTCGTGCCACAAAATCCAAGAACGCCCTCGATCGCCAGTGATACCGGCAGCGAATGGGGCTGCGCTGACGCCGGATTTATTCAGCGCCATAGCGCCAGCCAACCGATCAGCTGCATCAGTTTTCGACCGGTTGCCAACGTCACGATCCCTTCGAAAAGAAACACATCGAGACTAACGCCGAACAAGATGGCAACAGCTGCGAACAGGGCGAATTTGTTGTCCAAGCGTTCACCATTGTCAAAGCAGCGCCTCGGCCTTTGCCGCCACCGCTTCCGCCGTTATTCCGAAATGCGCATACAGTTTTTCGATCGGGCCCGAGGCACCAAATCCGCGCATTCCGACGAAGCCCGATTTGCGGTCGGCACCGCGTTCGCCGCTCAACCAGCGGTCCCAGCCAAACTTTCCCGCCGCCTCGACCGCGACGCGAACCGGGCCTGCCGGCAAGACGCGTTTGCGATAGGCCTCGGGCTGCGCTTCGAACAATTCCCAGCACGGCATTGAAACAACCCGCGTGCCAATCGCCTTGGCCTGCAGCAAAGCGCGGGCGTTCATGG
>JAYTCN010000416.1:0-3066 GCA_043736475.1 Paracoccaceae bacterium | reverse complement strand
GGCCGGAATGTGTTTTCTGGCTACTGGCGGATGCCGGAAAAGACCGCCGAGGAACTGCGACCGGACGGGTGGTTTGTCACCGGGGATTTGGGCCGGGTTGATGCCGACGGGTACCTGATGATCGTGGGGCGATCCAAGGATCTGGTCATTAGCGGAGGGTTCAACGTCTATCCGAAGGAAATTGAGGACGTCATCGCCGCGATTCCCGGCGTTCGGGAAAGTGCGGTGATCGGGGTACCGCACCCGGATTTTGGCGAAGCCGTGGTGGCGGTAGTGGTGGGTTCGGTTTCTGTTTTGGCAGTTATGCAGGGTTGTGCGGCCGTTCTGGCGAAGTTCAAACAGCCAAAGCGGGTGGTATGGGTGGAGGAATTGCCGAGGAATTCGATGGGGAAGGTGCAGAAGAAAGCGTTGAGAGAGGAATTTGCCGGGCTGTTTGGACGTTAGCGCTGCGGGCGATTCTACGGTGAAAATTTTTCAGTCGCAAAAATTATCGGGAAAATTCTTCTTCCGGAGATTTCCCGTGGCGCCTTTACACCGGACATCATGAACAATTGGCTCTCGCGGATATTTCGAGTGCAGCCCGATTGAAATTGGCGGGTGCGAGCACCCGCGCAACCGCTCAAAAACATTCCCCAAACAACTTCTTCGTGTTCTCCAGCGTCATCGCCACCGGATTGCTGCCCGCTGTTGGGTCCTCAATCGCCATAGCGGCCAGTTCGTCGGTGCGGTCGCTTCCAACCCCGAGACCGGACAACTTATCCGGGACTTTGAGGTCCGACCGCAGTTGAATGACAGCGTCGTAAAAGCCGGTGAAACCGCCAGCGATACCCAGATAGGCAGCGGCAGAAGCAATTTTCCCCTCGATCGCCGCCCGGTTGAAGCGCAGCACCGGCGGCATGACGACGGCGTTGGTCATGCCGTGATGGGTGTTGTAGATTGCGCCGACCGGGTGTGACAGCGCATGGATGGCGCCGAGGCCTTTCTGGAAAGCGACCGCCCCCATGGCGGCGGCCGCCATCATGTTGGCGCGGGCCTCGACGTCGCTGCCGTCGGTGAAAGCACGGAGGAGGTTTTCTTTGACAAGGCGCATCCCTTCCAGCGCGATGCCCTGGCTCATCGGGTGGTAGAACGTCGCCGAATAGGCCTCGAGGCAATGGGCGAAGGCGTCCATGCCGGTGCCGGCGGTGATGACGGGCGGCATGCCGACGGTCAATTCGGGGTCGCAGATGGTGATGGCGGGCAGGAATTTGGGGTGGAAGATGATCTTTTTGACATGGGTTTGCGAGTTGGTGATGACCGAGGCGCGGCCAACTTCCGAGCCGGTTCCGGCGGTGGTGGGGACCGCCACGATCGGGGCGATGCCAGCGGTCGAGGCCCGCGTCCACCAGTCGCCGATATCCTCGAAGTCCCAGACCGGGAGGGTTTGCCCCGCCATGAAGGCCACGCATTTGCCAAGGTCGAGGCCGGAGCCGCCGCCGAAGGCGACGACGCCGTCGTGGTTGCCGGATTTGAACGCCTTTAGACCGGCTTCAAGGTTGATTTCGTTCGGGTTCGGATCGACTTCGGCGAACAGGGCGCGGCCCAGACCGGCGGCATCAAGAATGTCGAGGGCTTGGGCCGCTATCGGCAGCTTTGCCAGCCCCCGGTCGGTGATCAGCAGCGGACGCTTCATGCCGGCCGCCTTGCAAGCCTCGGCCAGTTCGGCAATGCGACCGGCACCGAAACGGATGGGCGTGGGGTAGGACCAATTGGCCCGCGGACTGCTCATTTTGTGACTTTCTTCAGATGCCAGGATTTGGGCCGGGTCAGATTGTGGAAGCCATAGACCGACAAAGCGCCGCCGCGACCGGTGTCCTTGGTGCCGGTCCAGCACAATGCCGGATCGAGATAATCGGCGCGGTTCATCATGACCGTGCCGGTGTCGAGGCCCGCGCCGACGCGCTCGGCCCGCGCCACATCGTTGGTCCAGAGCGAAGCGGTCAGGCCGTAAGGGGTGTCGTTCATCAGATGGATCGCTTCGGCGTCGTTTTTGACCGGCATGATGCCGACCACCGGTCCGAAACTTTCTTCGCGCATGATCCGCATCTGGTGGTTCACGTTGACCAGTATCTGCGGCATCAGATAGGTGCCGCCGTCGTCTTCGGGAAATTTCTTGCGGTCGATCAACGGCGTCGCGCCTGCGCGGATGGAATCGTCGGCAACCGAGCGGACTTCGGCGGCAAAACGCTTGTTCGCCACTGGACCAAGCGTCGTTGCCGGGTCGAGCGGGTTGCCGAGCTTGTATTCTGACGTCAGCGCGGCAGCTTTTTCGACGAAGCCATCGTAGAGGTTTTCGACGACATAAATGCGCTGGATACCGCAGCAGCACTGGCCGGAATTATACATCGCACCGTCAACAAGGGTGGCGACGGCGGCGTCGAGATCGGCGTCCTCCATCACATAGCCCGGGTCGTTGCCACCAAGTTCCAGCCCCAGCGGCGTAAAGGTTCCGGCGGCGGCGAACTCCATGGCCTTGCCGCCAGCGACCGAGCCAGTGAAGTTGACGAAACCGAAACAACGTGCCGCGATCAATTTGGCGGTCGTTTCGTGGTCGAGAAAGGCGTTCTGGAACACATCCGCCGGAACACCGGCCTCGGTGAAGGCGCGCACCATGCGCTCGCCGGCCAGCAGCGTCTGGCTGGCGTGTTTGATGATGACGGCATTGCCCGCCATCAGGCCGGGGGCAACGGTGTTGATGGCAGTCAGATACGGATAATTCCACGGGTCGACGACAAGGATGATGCCATGCGGTTCGCGGGTGATGCTGCGCTTGAAACGGGCTGAATCCTCGACCACGAGGGGCTTGAGCGTGTCGGCGGCAATGTCGGCCATGTATTTGCTGCGGGCGATCACCCCGCTGGTCTCGCCGCCGTAGCGGGTGGGGCGGCCCATCATCCAGGCGAGTTCGGGGACTACTTCTTCGTTCACGGCGATCAGCCGGTCGACGCCTGCCAGGACAAGGGCGACGCGCTCGGCCAGTGGCCGGGCGGCCCATGACTTTTGCGCGTAACGGGCGCGGGCGATGAG
>JAYTCN010000415.1:0-3066 GCA_043736475.1 Paracoccaceae bacterium | reverse complement strand
CAAAGCAAGGTCAGCTGGGCCGACGATCACGCCCTGACCGTGGTCATGGCCGCCAAGGGTTATCCCGGCCGCTATGCCAAAGGCGAGGCCATCACCCTGGCCGCAATCACCGACCCGCGCGTGCAAATCTTCCACGCCGGCACGGCGCTGAAAGACGGCGTCCTCACCTCGAACGGCGGTCGCGTCCTCAACGTCACGGCGCGCGGCGATACCCTGCAAACCGCCCGCGAGCGCGCCTATGCAACAATCGAAAAAATCAGCTGGCCCGGCGGATTTTACCGAAAGGACATCGGCTGGCGTGCTCTCTAGGGCAAATCAGGGAAAAGTGGGAACCGGTTTTCCCGCCCGATTTGCGTAAAAACAAATGGTTGGACCAGTTCGGGCGATTCTGTCATCGCCTGAACTGGCCGAGGCACCCGTTCATGCGCCGGTCCTCAACACCCGCCCGCTTCGGTCAGACTTTCCGCCCCACCGAACGGCCCGACATCGGCAAAGCTCAAGCCGTCGGCGCCAACACGCACGGCCATGATCCGATTCCAGTCGGCATGGGCCAGCATCAATACCGGGCGGTCGCCGCAGGTTCGCACGAAACTCGAGATATAATCCTCGCCGATCCGATGGTTGCTCAGGCCGCCGGCCCGCGCCCACTCGACCAATTTTCCACCGCGCATGGTCACGAATTTGAGCATGCCGCGCAGGTGGGGCGTTTCGACATAGGCGATGTCCAACCGGCCATCCTTGTTGAAATCGGCGATGCCGGCGGGGGCCAGCCACCGTCCGGGTTCGCCAATATTTGGCGTTCGTGCCAATTTTTCCAGTTTGCCGTTAACCAATCCATAGACGGCCAGGGAAGCGCCCCGGTCCAGCCGGGTCTCGACCACGATCACCTCGTTGGTGCCATCCCCGTCCAGATCGGCGATCCGGGGCGCAAGATCTTCGAAAACCGAGTTCTCCGGCAAGATCACCGCCAATTCACACGGACCAGCGTCTTTCGTTGCGACCCGCAGCCCGCCCGCTTCCAGCCTGTCGCCAAATACGCCGTGCGGATAACGATCGGTCGCGTCCGAAAATCCGGCCCAGAGGATATCGCCGGTCTCGACCTGCGCCGTGCCGGTATGGGCGGGCGCCGCGGGGTACTCGCAACCCGCGGCGTTGCCCGCTGCCAGCAGGGCGGCGGCGACGATCAGGCCGCGCATCAGATTTGCTTCTCGGGCATGGATACAACCAGTCCGTCGAGCGCAGCGCTGACTTTGAGCTGGCAGGTCAGACGCGAGCGCAGTGGGTCGGGTTTCCAGGCGAAATCGAGCATGTCCTGCTCCATATCGTCGCGTGGCGGCAGCTTTGCCACCCAGTCGGCATCGACATAAACATGGCAGGTCGAACAGGCGCATGCGCCGCCGCAGTCGGCTTCGATGCCGGGGATGTTGTTGTCGCGCGCGCCTTCCATCACCGTCATGCCGCTGGCCACGTCCACGACATGGGATTTCCCGTTGAATTCGATGTAAGTGATTTTCGCCATTGCCCGCCCCTCAACCGCGCTCATGTAGACCAAGGCGCGGCGCTGATCCAGACCGATTGCGACCTGACACTGCGAATCGACGGCACCGTCACCGGCTTGCCCAAAGGCGGCAACCGGCTCATGATCCGGCGCGCATCGTGGCCAAAACGGGCGAATCCGATGTTTCCCAATATTTCTGATCCGCGCAAAGCCTTGATCTTCTGCGCCGTCACCCTGACCCTCGCCCGCTTGGTTGCCGCCCCCTACCTGTTCGGCGGACCCTTCCTGCTGGTGATCATCTTCACCCCGACCATCGCTGCCATCCTGATGCTGGCGTGGATCGCGCCGGAAGGCAGCTTGCGCGCCGCACTGCAATCCACCGGTCTGACCAAAGCCGGACTAAGCGGCTGGCCATTGGCGATCCTCGGTCCGGTCGGCCTGCTGGCATTGGTCTATGTCGGCGTCTGGATGACCAGCTACACCTCCTTCAAACCCCTCGTCCTGTCGAATGGCGCTGTCGAGATCACAGCCAGTCTGGTGATCGCCCTGCTGTTCGGTATCATCCGGGCTTTGGCCGAAGAATTTGCCTGGCGTGGCTACATGCTGCCCCGACTTGCGCAGTCGGGAGTACTGCGCGCGATGCTTGTCATCGGTTTTCTGCAAGGTGTCTGGTTCGTGGCAGTCACTTTCGCCATGCCGTTCTATCAAGCCAATAGCAAACCGCTGCTGATCTTGCTGCCGGCTTTGGTCATCGTGACGCTGGAGGGCGTGGTCTACGGCTATCTGCGCCTGACCACCGGTTCGGTCTGGCCGGTGGCGACAGCGCATGGAATGGTCAACTGGACCTGGAGCCTGATGGACAAGATGACCGAAGTGCATGTGCGCGACATGTACGATTATACCGGTGGTAATGGCAACATTTTCGCCATCATCGGGCTGGTGAAGTTTTCATGGATTCTGATCCGCCGCATGCGCCGACGCGGGATCATCCCCGTTAACTGACTTGCCCGATCCCGCCGGATGTTCTATCTTCGTTCTCATGCCGCAACGCCCATCCTGGCCACGTCCACCCTCCGCCATCCCGCATATCCTGCTGGATCGCCCACCCGCCGGCGCCGTCGTCACCGTCGCGGGGCTGGTGTTGGTCCGCCAGCGCCCCGGCACCGCCAAGGGGGTGATCTTCATCTCGCTCGAGGATGAAACCGGCGTCGCCAACGTGGTGGTCTGGGCCAGGACCTACGAGAAATTCCGCCGCGCCGTCGTCGCCGGCCGCATGCTGCGGGTCACCGGCCCGATCCAGCGCGACGGCATGGTCGTCCACATCATCGCCCGCCAGATCGACGATATTTCCTGGATGCTGGATGACCTGGCGCGGGGCCGGACGGCGTGAAAGCTTACGCCAAAAGCGCAACACCTGTGCCAGTCACAAATGTTTTTGCCTGAAAATCACGGGACGGACCACTTTGGGGGGTCCTAGAGTGTGTCTTTCTTTGACAGAATCTGATTTGGGATTCCCAGGGTTTTGGGAATGTGATTCACTTGCCTCACTGTATGATGGGGGCGAGGAT
>JAYTCN010000414.1:0-3067 GCA_043736475.1 Paracoccaceae bacterium | reverse complement strand
GACCCTTCCGTGCTCGCCCGTCTGCGTCGCTTTCTTGAAACTCTTGGTGCCCGCGTCGATACCATGGATGCAGATCATCACGATCTTGTCCTTGCCGTCGTCAGCCATGCGCCGCACCTGATTGCCTATACGATGGTGGGGGTGGCCGACCACCTTGCCCAGGTCTCCAATTCCGAGGTGATCCAGTATTCTGCCACTGGATTCAGGGACTTCACCCGCATTGCCGCTTCAGATCCAACGATGTGGCGGGATGTCTTTCTGACCAACAGGGATGCAGTTCTGGACGTGCTTGGCCGCTTTACCGAGGAGCTTTTTGGCCTGCAGCGCGCCATCCGCATGGGCGACGGCGACCTCTTGCACGACTATTTCACCCGCACCCGTGCCATCCGCCGCGGCATCATCGAAGCCGGTCAGGACACCTCGGCACCGGACTTCGGTCGTGTGGCCGTGCAAAAACCGGCGGACAGTTGACCATGCGCCCGGGCCTGTGGCTGCTGGTCGTCCTGCCGTTTTACACCGGCTTTGCATTGGCCGATGCCCCCTTGGTCTCGGCCCGCCCGATGCCGCGCCCACCGATCAGCGTTGCTGCTGAACCGACCGCGACATCGGCACGCCCTCGCCCGCGACCCGGCGGCCTGCAATCCGCGTCGCAGATATCTGACCCCGTTCTGGTCTCGGCCCCCGCTGCAAAGGCCGCCAAACCCTCGACCACGCGCAAGGGATCGGTCTGCAACAACCCCAATATCAAAGGTGTGACGCTGAAGCCGATCACATCACGGGTCAAAGGCTGCAATGTGAAGGCGCCGGTTCAGGTGACCTCGGTCGATGGGGTCCGGCTGAATCCTCCGGCGACGATGAACTGCGACGCAGCGGGCGCACTTGCCGAATGGGTAAATGAGGGACTGCAGCCGGCATTCCGCAATCAAGTGGTGCAGCTGAACGTTGCAAACAGCTATGCTTGTCGCCCCCGCAACAATGTGCGCGGCAACAAGGTCAGCGAACATGGATCCGGCAATGCCATTGATATTTCAGGATTTGTTCTGGACACCGGCAAGACCATGACCGTTGCCGGCAACTATGGCGCCCAGATCAAGAAGGCCAGGAAGGCCGCCTGTGGAGCCTTCCACACCACGCTCGGTCCCGGGTCGGACGGCTATCACGAGGACCACATCCATCTTGATGTCGCCAAGTATCGCGGTACCCCATACTGCCGTTAATTCAGCACCGGGGCCGGTCCCAACGGCACTGGCCCCAGGGACATCCAGCCCTCGGCAAAGGTTAGCGGCAGGTCCAGGACCGTCGGGTCAGCGCCCGACTTTGCCAGAACTTCCAACCCCTTGGTCAGGCTATCACCCATTTCCGGGCGAACCAGCTCCAAGGCCACGACAAGGGTCGGGATATGTCGCCAGCCATGGATGCGAAAGTCGATCTGACCCTGGGCCACTCCATCGCCATCTGGCTCAACACGACCAGTTGCTGACAACCGAAGACTGCCCCAATTCAACTGAAAGTCGTTCACGATCAAGCTGGTGACCACCGGGGAGGTTTCGGCCGCATGCCGGTCCAGCGCCGCGCTCAGGGTCACCAATGCGTCAATGTGTACGGTGCTGATCACGTCCCCAAGATCGGGCAACAGGTGCGCCAGTTTGGGATCAGGCCGCAGTTCGGCAATTTCCAGACCCAGATGCTGGCCGAACGGTTTCGTTTCATCTCGGGCCAAGGCCAACACAGCCGATTTCGCCCCGATCTGCCAACCCTGATCCGACTGCGCCGAAAAGTCGCGCGCCTCAAAGACAAATTCTTCCAAAGTCAAATCAGATGACGGACGCAGGCGCAGTGAAGCCGCCATCTTGCCGGACGTCACGGCAAGGCGCTGGCCCGGCCCCTCGAATTCCAAATCCTGCGGCAGGATAGCGATGACATGCCACGGTTTCCAGGTCATCGACAGAAGCTGCGCAAAAGGCGCTTTCCAGGTCCAACCAGACATCGGGTCAGTCACAATGGGCTTGGCAATCGTCAGGTCAAACCGGCTCGGAAAGCCCGATACAGATATCCCCTGGTTTGATGCCGTGATCCCTTGCCCGGACATGTCGGCAAACCATTGCGAAGTACCGCTCTTGATTGCAATCGATCCGACGACCCAATAACCGCCCCAAAGAATGCCCAGAGCCAGACCCAACCACAGAATGAACCGCATTCCCGCCTCTTCCCTTCGCTTGCGGCTTGATGTCTACAGAGCGGATAGTGCGAGGGCCAGCAGTAGGACGGTGCCATGTGGGTTTTTGGCTATGGATCGCTGATCTGGGACCCCGGATTTGCCTTTGTTGAACGCCATATCGCCCGGCTTGATGGTTGGCACCGCAGTTTTTGCATGCGGTCGATCCACCATCGCGGCACACCAGAAGCGATGGGCCTCGTCTTGGCCTTGGATCAAGTCGCCGGGGCAACCTGCGCCGGGGTGGCCTTTCGCGTGGCACAGGGCCGAGAGGACGAAACGATCAAGACTTTGCGGGAACGCGAATTGGTTTCGTCGGCCTATCTGGAGGTCTGGCTGCCAGTTGCCCTGCCGGACGGTAAAGAGGAACGTGCATTGACCTATGTCATGAACCCGCAACACGACCAGTATTGCGGCGGCCTTTCGTTGGAGGAACAAGCGCAGATAATCGTGCGGGCAAAGGGGGGCAGGGGCACAAATCGCGACTATCTGGCGTCGACCTCACGCCATCTGGCCGAGCTTGGCATTGCCGATCCCGATCTGGACTGGCTCGCGGCACGGGTGGCTGCCCTGATGCCGCGACACGACACCCCGTCGCTTTGAGGCCCCAGCGCGCCTGCCATTGTTGCCTCATTGATGGCAATCGGCCATAAGGTCCTCATGAAAAAGACCGATCCAGCACCAACACATTCGTTCAGCCAACCGATCCGCCAAATTGTGACGATGCTTCTCGTCAGCGTGCTGGTCGGGCTTGGGGGGTGGCTGATCAAAGGCGAGATCGAACAGATCATGCTGACCAACCCCTGGCTGAACTTGTTCATTGCCGGGGTTTTCGCGTTTGGGGTGCTGACC